>CAZQPD010000120.1:0-24192 GCA_964595235.1 uncultured Polaribacter sp. | reverse complement strand
TCAATTCGAAGTATTTATATACATCATCATTTCACAAATTAAAAAATTCAGGCACTTCTGTGATTTTCAGCAGACCCTAATTAACAAGGTATGGCGACCAAGGCGCCGTGTCATTCCGACAGAGCGACGAAGGAGCGACGAGGAATCTTTTCTAATAATGTAAAGATTTCTCCCTCCGGTCGAAATGACACGCCCAACTATCAACTAAAAACTATCCACTCATAACTACAAAAGATTTCTCCCTCCGGTCGAAATGACAGCGCTCCCCAACTATCAACTCATAACTCAAAACTATCAACTCAACTCGTGTTTGAGAGTTTTTCAGCAGACCCTAATGTATATGTTGTTAAAAATACCGCTGCAAGAAATATTCCATCGTAAAAAGTTCATTCACCCGGATAGCATGGGCAGGTGTGGGAAAATGGTTATTTACCGGAGGTAAACCTTCATAAAAACCCGCTATGACACATATTTCTGGTCCGGAATGACCTATGATAAACGTTTGAATATAGATATCGGCTCTGTGGTTTTGAGCTTGTCTTTGGTCGATTAACAAATTGTATTTGAAAATATCGTTTTTAGATTTTAATAAGGCTGTTCCGTAGGTTTTTACATCTATTTCTTTGTCTTTTATTTGGAAGTCGAAACCCTTGTCGGTTTGCCCGATGACAAAATGGTAAGAGAATTGCTCGTTTTGTAGCCGTTTGAATTTGTCAATAGGTGGGATGTTCCGGTATTTTGCATTTAAGTATTTCACGATATAAGTAAGGAAAGCCAGTTCGCCCAAATATCCGTATTCCAGGTTTAGCAAGTGTTTCTCATCGTATTGTCCGTATCCGCTTCTCGGATATTCAAAAACCAGTCTTTGCCTGGCGAGAAATTTTGCTGAGGCAAGTAGCCCCGGGTTGATAGTGACTTCTACTATTTTGTCCGGGTGGTTATTTACTCGTTTCATGTATGGTGCCGGGTATATCCAGTTTTTTTAAAATGAGTTTTTTGTACGATTCCATAATCTCGTATCCGACGAAATTACGCCCTAATTCTTTTGCTACCTTCAGTGTAGTCCCGCTTCCCGCAAAAGGGTCTAATACGGTATCGCCTACATAAGTGAACATTCTTACACACCTGCGAACGATTTCTTCCGGCATAATTGCAGAATGTTCACCATAAGCAATGTCGTTTTTGTTGGGGACAGGGATATCCCAAATTTGCTTGGTAAATTCCACCCACTCTTTTTCCGTCAGTTTGCTTTTTTCTTTGATTTCTTTTGAGACATTGTTGGACGGTTTGCCGTCTTTGACATATACAGTCACAAATTCGCTGGTGTTTTGGGCGTAGAAATTCCGTGGATAGGGATAACTGCCGAACATCAATTTTTTTGATGCATTGGTTCTATTCCAAATATAAGTGTCGAAAAGGTACATTTTCGTATGTTTTCTGTACAATATGGAATTTTGAATATCGGCGTTCAAATCGAAAATATGCCTGTTGTAATGGGTTGTAAAATCCTTTTTCTTCATAGGTAATAACGGGGTATTGATAACCAATTTCCCATTGGGTTTCAACACCCTCTCGCTTTCCACCCATACTTTTAACAGTTCGTTTATGAAAGTTTTATAATCAGAAATATCACCGAGTTGCCCTTTCTTTTTTTTCGAGTGTATTTCTGTTTGTGTTCCGTCTTTTGAATAATCCTTTATATTAAAATATGGTGGCGATGTAATTATCAAATCAATACTACTGTCAGGTATCTCTGACATATCCTGTGAATTTTTGAAAAATACTTTGTTTTTGTAGTTCATTTTTCCGGATGAATAAGATGTTTCGAGAAATGTGAATACGGTTTGACAGGTATATGTTTTTTACTTGTATCACCACCCGCCGCTGGCTCCACCGCCTCCGAAACCGCCACCGCCGAAGCCACCGCCAAAGCCGCCGCCCCCGAAACTGCCACCGCCTCCGAATCCGCCGAAGCCACCACGTCCGCCACGGTGAAGGATAATGACGGGGGGTTCCCCGAATATAACCTCCCTGCCTCCGCTTCCGGAACTGCCGCCACCTTTGTTGCGGATGATGATGATGAGGAATATGATGAAAAACAGAATAAAAACCAATAGGGGGACCCAGTCGTTTTCCCCGTCTCCTCCCGCCGGATTGTCGTTGGTGTATTCGCCTGCCATGACTTTTATGATAGCGCTTGTCCCCGCATCGAGTCCGCCGTAATAATCCCCTTGTTTGAAATACGGTACAATGACGAGTTCAATGATCCTCCGGCTCATGGCATCGGTCAACAGGTGTTCCATGCCGTAACCGACCTGGATGGCGAGTTTCCGGTCTTTTTTCGCCACGAGTATCAACACTCCGTTGTCCTTTCCTTTTTGTCCGATACCCCATTTGTGCGCCCATTGGGCGGCGAAATAATTGATATTGCGTCCTTCCAACGAAGGGATGGTCACTATGACTATCTGTGTGGAAGTGGAATCGGCATAGCGGATGAGTTTTTCTTTCAGGGCATTTTCTTGTGCCGGGGTGAGCATATCCGCCTTGTCATATACTGCGGTTTGCAATGCGGGAACGGGTGGTATGCCGTCGTCTTCCGCATTTTGTGCTTGTAGCCACAGCAGTGGAAACAACCATAGTGCAAGTACAATTTTGCGCAGAGCGCCAAGCCGGTATGTCGTTCTTACTCGCATTACATTTTTGAGATTTCGTCGGGCAATTCATCCGGATTCGTTTCCCCGGCGGGAAAGAGTTCTTTCAGTTTTTCCCCGATTCTGCCGATGGCTTCGGTAAGTGCTTTTTCATGTGCCCCCCGTGCGAAATATTTTTGCAGAATATCCCTTTCCGTCTGCCAAAAGCCGGGGGGAATGACGGCGTTAATTCCCTTGTCTCCGATGATGGCGAATTTCTTTTCCGCTACCGCAATATAGATGAGTACGGCGTTGCGCAGAGCGGTACGGTGCATATTGAGCAAGAAAAAAACCTCTGTGGCGCGTTCCATAGGGTCGGATCCGGTGCCGTTTTCCAAATGTACGCGTATTTCGCCGGAGGTGTTTTTCTCGGCTTGGCGTATAGCCCGGATGACCGCCTGCTCTTGGGCAGGGGTCAGGAAGGATTCTACTTTGTTCATCGTCGTACCGTTCCTGCTGGCGGATTATTTGCTGAAGTCCACTTTGGGTGCTTTTTCGGCACCTGCTTCTGCTTCGAAGGGCGACATCCTGTCGAAATGGAACAGTCCGGCTAATACGGAATTGGGGAACTTCCTGATGAAAGTATTGTACAGCCGGACGGCTTCGTTGTACCGGTCGCGTGCCACATTGATGCGGTTTTCAGTACCTTCGAGTTGTGACATGAGCTCTTTGAAGTGCTGGTCTGCTTTCAGGTCGGGATAGCGTTCTACCACCACCATGAGTTTATTCAAGGCGCCCATCAGCCCTGTTTGTGACTGTTGGAAGGCTTTGATTTTTTCCGGGGTCAAGTCGCCGGCGTTGATTTGTGTTTTGGTAGCTTCGGCACGCGCTTTGATGACTCCTTCGAGTGTTTCTTTCTCATGGGCAGCATAGCCTTTGACGGTCTCTACCAGGTTGTCGATCAGGTCAAAACGTCTTTGGTAGGCGCTTTGTACATCCGCCCAACGGGTCTTGGCGGTTTCTTGTTTTTCAATAGCGGTGTTGTTGAAGCCTACCGCCCACCGGTATAGCGATAACAGTATCACACCGATGATAATCAGAGGGACTAACCATTTTTTCATATTTGTCGTTTTTGGGTTGATAAAAAAAACGCATACGGCGGTGCTTAATGAACCACCGTATGCTACTGATGGGTTAAATGTCGAATTTGATACCTTGTGCCAGAGGCAATGCGGTTCCGTAATTGATGGTGTTGGTTTGGCGGCGCATATAGACCTTCCAAGCGTCGGAGCCGGATTCCCTGCCGCCGCCGGTGTCTTTTTCGCCGCCGAAGGCGCCTCCTATTTCCGCTCCCGAAGTGCCGAGGTTTACGTTGGCAATACCACAGTCGGAGCCTGTTTGTGACAGGAAGGTCTCCGATTCGCGGACATTGAGGGTAAAGATAGCCGATGACAATCCCTGGGGAACGTCGTTCTGTATATCGATGGCATTTTGTACGTCTCCTTTGTATTTGATGAGATAGACAATCGGTGCGAAAGTCTCCTCTTGTACGATTTCATAGTGGTTTTCAGCTATGGCGATACAAGGCATGACATAATTGCCTGATTCGTAGCCTTCCCCTTCGAGTTTGTATCCGCCGAACAGTATTTCGCCCCCTTCTTCCTGTACTTTCTTCACGGCGTTTTCGAACAGGCTAACGGCATGCCGGTCGATAAGCGGTCCCACCAGGTTCTTTTCGTCGAGCGGATTACCGATGCGCCCGGCGATTTTTTCATAAGCACTGACGAAGGCGTCCTTTACTTGGTCGAATATCTCTTCGTGAATGATGACCCGGCGGGTGGTAGTACAGCGCTGTCCGGCGGTACCTACGGTACCGAATACCGTACTCATCACAGCCATTTGTATGTCGGCGTGCGGAGTGATGATTACCGCATTATTCCCGCCGAGTTCCAGGAGGGTTTTACCCAGGCGTTCGCCAACGATACGTGCTGCCCTGCGCCCTACTGCGGTGGATCCCGTCACGGAAATCAGCGGGATGCGTTTGTCGGCGAGGAAATTGTCCCCCATGACCGACGAGCGGCCGATGACCAGGTTGAATACGCCTTCGGGGACGTCGTTTTCGCGCAATACTTTTTCGATGATACGTTGGGTAGCGATAGCGGTAAGCGGTGTTTTCGACGAGGGCTTCCATATCACCACATCCCCTGCTATGGCGGCAAGCGCCGTATTCCATGCCCAAACGGCAACAGGGAAGTTATACGAAGTGATAATACCCACGATGCCCAGGGGCAAATATTGTTCGGTAAGACGGTGGTAGGGACGTTCCGATTGTAGTGCTACACCGTTTATCAAACGCGATTGCCCGACGGCAAAATCACATATGTCTATCATCTCTTGTACTTCGCCCAAACCTTCCTGGTAGATTTTTCCCATTTCATAAGATACCAGTGCGCCGAGGGGTTCTTTGTATTCGCGCAAGGCATTGCCGATTTGGCGAACGACCTCCCCGCGTACGGGAGCCGGTACCATGCGCCATTGTTTGAAAGCCTCTTGTGCACGTTTTACCACGCGTTCATAATCCTCCATGGTGGCTGTCTTTACGGTAGCGATGACCTTGCCGTCCACCGGTGAGCTGGAAGTGTTGGGCTTGCCTTCCGTGTCGAACCATTCCTTACCCGTGCTCACGCCTAAATTCTCCCCGGCAATACCGAGTTGTTTTAATACCGATTGAATATCTACTGCCATAATCTGTTGGTTTTTTATTGTTAATTAATCTATTTTCTTAATGTGTATCGAAGGGTCGCCGCTGTTTCCCGCATTTTTTCCTTTGCGGTGCAATTCATTGAGCTCCCGTACTACCTGCTCGATAGCTGCGGCATCAAAGCCCTTTTCCATACAGGCTTCTTCCAAGGTCCCCCAGATGGGTTCCCCGCATTTGATACACCGGATCCCTTTTTCCGAAAGGTAATTGACCGATTCGGGATAGTCTTCGACCAAATCTTCGATGGTGATGTCTTTTGTTATCATAAGCTGTAATCTTTTTGGCTTTTGCCAAATGCACGGCAAATTTACATTAATTATCAATATGGTATCATGCGGAAGAATCCGGACGGGAAGGGATACTTGCCCCGCCGTTATTTATAATCATTCTAAATTAAGCATTATATTAATGTATTCAGTTTGCAAATCCGTGAAATAATAGTATTTTCGCAGCAACTTTTTGAAAAAAATTGATTTAGCTCGTTGAAAATCAATAAATAAAATAATAACAGAGGTTTTTATCTTTTATCGTATGAAAAAAATATATACGTTTTCGTCTGTTCGTTCCCGGATGGTAATGGCTGTATTGGCATTTATGTCTGTCATGATGTCCGTGTTTTCACAATCCGGGGATGCGGGAAAGGGTGCGGAGTTGTTCAAGACGCATTGTTCCGCATGTCATACTTTGGATACCCGTCTGGTAGGTCCGCCGCTCAAGGGGGTGGCAGAAAGGCGCAGCAAGGAGTGGATACACAATTTTGTAAATAACTCCACCGAATTTATCAAGAAGGATGCCGACGCCAAAGCCATTTTCGAGGAGTACAAGATCCCCATGACTTCGTTTGAGGGGACGTTGAGTGCTGCGGATATCGATGATATCATCGCTTATACATCAGCCGGTGAGGCTCCGGCACAGGCGGTACAGGAACAGGCGGTTCCTCCTGCGGAGAACGGTGATACCGGAACGGTACGGACACCCGCAGACGACGTGAATAGTTTCACTTATGAACCCGGCAAGAAAAGTACCTGGTGGTACTGGGGTGTTACCTTGCTTTTTACAGCGATTGTCTATTTGCTCGCCCGCAAGAAGCAATACTTCTGGGCGATATTCTTCACCATTATCGGTTTGTTAAGCGTAGCTTATTTTATGTTCGACTGGATGATGCAAATAGGAGTGGATACCGGTTACAAACCCATTCAGCCCATCGAATTTTCACACAGGGTACATGCCGGGGACAACGGTATAGATTGTGAATACTGCCATTCGTCCGCCAAGCACAGTAAGACTTCGGGTATTCCCGGAGCGGGAGTGTGTATGAATTGTCACAAGATGATAGGAGAATACAAAGGGGAGCCGTTCGGCGGACACGACAAAGCGTTTTTCGACGGGGAAATCGCCAAGGTTCACAAAGCCGCAGGATGGGATAAGACCAAGTTTGCCTATACGGGCAATCCCGAAGAGATAAAATGGGTACGGGTACATAATCTCGCCGATTTTGCTTATTACAACCATTCACAACATGTAAATGTAGCCGGACTTACCTGTCAAACTTGCCACGGACCTGTGGAGAAAATGGACAGGGTGGAACAGTTCTCGCCACTTACGATGGATTGGTGTATCTCATGCCACCGAGAAAAGAATGTGAATATGGACAACGGCTATTATAAAGCCACCTATCACGGAAAGGACTGGGTGAAAGGAGCGACCGTAGCCGATATGGGAGGTCAAGAATGTGGCAAATGTCATTATTAATAAATGTATAAGTATAAAGTTTCAGCATAAATTATGGCTTCAAAAAAGAAATATTGGGTAAGCATGGAGGAACTGGTTCCCGGTTCCGACATTGTGGAAAAATTGAGTCAAAACGAGTTCGCCGAAGAAATACCGGTAGATGAATTCCTTTCGGACAAAAACGGGCTCGAAAAGCCGGGTACCAGCCGGCGTGATTTTCTCAAATATTTAGGTTTTACCACTGCCGCTGCTGCCATGGCATCTTGCGAAGGACCGGTACGTAAAGCCATTCCTTACGTAGTAAAACCCGAGGAAATCATTCCCGGCAAGGCGAATTATTACGCTACCACCATGTTCAACGGATTTGATTTCGCGCATGTCATCGTCAAGACCCGCGAAGGGCGTCCCATTCTCATCCAGCCGAACAAAGAAGCCGGTAGCGGAGCCAATGCCCGTGTACTCGCTTCCGTACTTTCGCTTTACGACAGCGGAAGATTACAAAATCCAAAATCCGGAGGAACGGAAATTTCGTGGGATAAGGCGGATGCCGAAATCACGGATAAATTACGCAAAGTTTTCGCTTCGGGAAAAGAGGTGGTGTTGCTCACCGGCACTTGTGCCAGCCCTTCCACACATGCTTTGGTACAAGCATTTCAAGAGAAATTCGGAACCATCCGCCATGTAGTATATGATGCGGTATCCGAATCAGCAGCCCTCGATGCTTTCGAAGCCAAATACGGAAAACGCGCATTACCCGAATACCGGTTTGACAAGGCGGATGTTATCGTATCGATAGGAGCCGACTTCCTCGGCGATTGGCAAGGAGGAGGATATAGCACCTCATATGCGGAAAGCCGCCGCCCCGAGACCGGACATATGTCACACCATATACAGATTGAAGCCAATATGAGCCTTACCGGTGCCAATGCCGATAAGCGTATTCCATTGAAGCCCTCACAACAAATATTTGCTTTAATCAACCTTTACAATGCAGTAACCGGCAGCAACTTGCCTTCCAAAACGACACCCATTGACGCAGAGATACGAAACATAGCTTCCAAACTCAAAAAAGCGGGTGCCAAAGGAGTGGTCGTAACCGGTATCCAGGATAAGAATGCCCAGCTCATCGCCTTGGCGGTTAACGAAGCCCTCGGCTCCCAAGTCATGGATGTGACGGTAACGAGGAATTTGAGAAAAGGAAACGACAGGGAAGTAAAATCCCTCTTGCAAGATATGAAAACCGGCAAAGTCGGAGCATTACTCACCTACCGTACCAACCCGGCATATACCCTGCCGCATGCCGGTACTTTCAAAGAAGTATTATCCAAAGTGGACTTGACCGTAGCTTTCTCCACTCATGAAGATGAAACGGCTTCGTCCATGCAATACGCCCTGCCCGTACCCCATTATTTGGAAGCATGGGATGACGTAATGCCGCGTACCGGTGAATATGCCGTGGTACAACCGGTTATCAGACCGCTGTTCAATACCCGTTCTTTCCAGGATACTTTGTTGAAATGGATGGGAGACGGCCGTAGCTTCTACGACTTTATCAAAACCAATTTCCAAGGAGACTGGAACCAAGCTTTGGTCAAAGGGCTGGTCAAAGGATACGGCATCAATGAGGAAACCGCTGTGGAAACCACTCCGGTGGATTTACAAGCGGCTGCCGCCGAATTGTCCCAAACCAAATCCGCCGGTATGGAAATGCAATTCTATACCAAAACCTCCATGGGTGACGGCCAAATGGCAAACAACCCTTGGCTGCAAGAACTTCCCGACCCCATTACCAGGGCTTCCTGGGATAACTATTTGACCATCTCTCCATCAGATGCCAAGGAATTGGGAATAAAAAATACAACCGCAGACAACGGAGCCCTCGACGGACAAACCGTGGATGTTACGATAAACGGCGTTACCTTATACGACGTCCCCGTATATATCCAACCCGGACAAGCCAAAGGTTCGGTAGGGATGGCTTTGGGCTACGGGCGTAGTGCCGGTGTCAAGGATGAAATGAAAGTAGGAGTCAATGCTTTCCCGGCATACAGGAACTACAACACGTTCCAACCCGAAGTGAGTATCAGCGCACCCAAAGATGCCTATCAGTTTGCTTGTATCCAATTACAACATACCCTCGCCGGGCGTCACGATATTCTGAAAGAAGTCAGTCTGCACGATTACCAACACGAAGATCCGCACCATTGGAACCACAAACATAAATTCTCCATGGACCACCGCGAAGTAGAGGCGGAGAAGGTCAATTTGTGGTCGGAATTCGACGATACCACCGGACATAAGTTCAATTTGTCCATAGACCTGACTGCATGTACCGGATGTGCGGCATGCGTCATCGCCTGTCATGCCGAGAACAACGTTCCCGTGGTCGGAAAACGCGAAATGCGTAAGAGTCGCGATATGCACTGGTTACGCATAGACCGTTATTATTCATCGGAAGTGCCGGACTTCGAAACGGCGAAAGAAGAAGGGCTGTCACGCCCCGAAATGTACCATGGTGTGGAACGCGTAGCGGAAAACCCCCAAGTGGCGTTCCAACCGGTCATGTGCCAACATTGTAACCATGCCCCTTGCGAAACCGTATGTCCGGTACAAGCTACTTCACACGGACGCCAAGGACAAAACCATATGGCGTACAACCGCTGTATCGGAACCCGCTACTGTGGCAACAACTGCCCGTACCGTGTACGCCGTTTCAACTGGTTCCGCTACAACCAAAACCCCGAATTCGATTACCATATGAACGACGATTACGGACGTATGGTGCTGAACCCCGATGTAGTGGTACGCTCCCGCGGGGTCATGGAGAAATGTTCACTCTGTATCCAGATGACCCAAGCCACCATTTTGGAAGCCAAAAAAGAAGGACGCCCCGTCAAAGACGGGGAATTCCAAACGGCTTGTACCAATGCTTGTAGTACAGGCGCCTTGGTATTCGGTGACGTAAATGACAAAGACAGCAAGGTAAGGGCATTGGCACAAGACAAGAGAGCCTACCACCTGCTGGACTTTGTAGGTACACAGCCCAATGTCGTCTATCAAGTGAAAGTACGAAACGAAGAAGCATAAAAAGAGTAAAGTAACTTATTCAAAAAAATAAAAAAACAAAGAATATGTCTCATTACGAATCACCTTACAGAGAGCCTCTGATATTGGGCAAAAAGACCTATCACGATATCTCTGTGGATATAGCGAAACCCATCGAAACCCGTGCGAACAAGCTTTGGTGGATAGCTTTCAGCATAGCTTTATTGGCATTCTTGTGGGGGATAGGTGCCATTACCTACCTGATAGCAACCGGAGTCGGAGTCTGGGGGTTGAACAAGAATGTGGAATGGGCTTGGGATATTACCAACTTCGTATGGTGGGTAGGTATCGGTCATGCCGGGACACTGATATCCGCCGTATTGCTGTTGTTCCGTCAGGAATGGCGTATGGCGATTAACCGTTCGGCGGAAGCCATGACCATCTTTGCCGTATTCCAGGCGGGCTTGTTCCCCATGATACACATGGGGCGTATTTGGAATGCCTATTATACACTGCCCATTCCCAACCAGTTCGGTAGCTTGTGGGTGAATTTCAATTCCCCGTTGCTGTGGGATGTATTCGCCATTTCCACTTACCTTTCGGTATCGCTGGTGTTCTGGTACACGGGCTTACTTCCTGATTTTGCCATGATCAGGGACCGTGCGGTCAGGCCTATTCAAAAGAAGATATACAGCCTCTTGAGTTTCGGATGGTCGGGACGCGCGAAAGACTGGCAGCGCTTCGAAGAGGTATCTTTGGTGTTGGCGGGTTTAGCCACCCCATTGGTACTCTCCGTTCATACCATCGTATCGATGGACTTTGCCACGTCTGTAATACCGGGCTGGCACAGTACCATTTTCCCGCCGTATTTTGTAGCCGGGGCTATCTTTTCGGGATTTGCCATGGTACAAACGCTGTTGGGTATCATGCGTAAAGTAACCCACCTCGAAGAGTATATTACCCGGAAGCATATAGAGAATATGAATATGGTGATATTACTTACGGGCGGTATCGTGGCGGTAGCCTATATAACCGAATTTTTTATCGGTTGGTACACCGGTAGTCCTTATGAATATTTTACATATATGTCGATAGGAGCGGCTACGGGTCCCTACTGGTGGGCATTCTGGCTGTTGATATTGTGTAATATCCTGATACCTCAATTGCTTTGGTTCAAGAAGATACGTACCAGCTTTATTTGGTCGTTTATCATTTCCATCGTGATTAACATAGGTATGTGGTTCGAGCGTTTCGATATTATCGTTATTGTTTTGAGCCGTGGGCACCTGCCCTCCTCTTGGGGGAGATTTGAACCTACCTTCGTAGATATCGGCGTATTCCTCGGTACGATAGGTTTCTTCGGGGTGTTGTTCCTGCTCTATGCACGCACCTTCCCTGTAATAGCCCAAGCGGAGGTGAAGACCATATTGAAAAAAACAAGTGCTTACCATAAAAAATTAAGAGAAGAAAGCCATGAGTAAGAAGTATTATGTAGTACACGCCTTGTACAAGGACGACGATGTACTGATGGATGCGGTGAAGACCGTACGCGATGCACAGTACCGGATAGACGAAGTATATACGCCTTTTCCCGTACACGGATTGGACAAAGCCATCGGTTTGAAACCCACCCGTATAGCCATAACTTCGTTTTTGTACGGGCTGACGGGACTCCTCACCGCCATCTTTTTGACCAATTATACCATGATTTTGGATTGGCCGCAGGATTTCGGCGGCAAACCCAGTTTTTCCTTTGGTGAGAACATGCTGGCTTTTGTTACGATATTGTTCGAATTGACCGTATTTTTTGCCGCACACCTGATGGTCATAACTTTCTATTTGAGAAGCCGCTTGTGGCCCTGGAAGAAAGCAGAAAATCCGTATCCTTCCACTACTGACGATACCTTCGTTATGGAGTTCGAGGTGGACGACCGTGTGGAAGAGCTCAAGAACCTCTTGTCGAGCACAGGAGCCGTTAAAATTAACGTAATAGAAAAGACCGATGAAAGATATGTATAAAATAAGCGTATTGTCACTATTGGTCGCAAGTGTGCTTGTGACTTCGTGTACCCGTGATTACAGCAAGCCCAATATCCAGTATATGCCGGATATGTACCAGTCTGTACCCTATGAGCCTTATGGGGTCAATCCCGTAGGCAAAGACAGTATGGCGGCGATGCTACCACCCGAAGGCAGTGTTGCCATTGGGCATATTCCATACGGATATCCGGATACCATGGAGGGGTACCAATTAGCAAAAGACAGCCTGCAATCCCCCATCCCGGCTACAGCAGCCAATTTGGCGAACGGCAAGAAGATGTTCGGCATCTATTGTGCTATTTGCCACGGGGAGAAAGGTGACGGGCAAGGTAAGTTGGTCCAACGGGGTAAATTTCTCGGTGTACCTAATTTCAAAGACAGGGAAATCACTCCCGGAAGTATCTATCATGTCATCTATTACGGTAGAAATATGATGGGTTCGCATGCCTCGCAGCTCACCGAAAAAGAGCGTTGGCAAGTCGCCCTGTACGTGATGGATTTAAGAAATAATCAATAACAAGAATTCGTTTTTTTGAATCAATAAAGTTTACAACAGATGTACGAAATATCAGGAAAACTCAAAACATTCGCCCTCGGGCTCATGCTTATCGGGCTGGTGGGTATTGCCATAGGCTTCGTGAAAGGACTCGGTGCTACCGAATCCGATGCCGAGCAGGTCATAGAGCATGCCCGTGAACTCAAAGCGGAAAAAGCGGAAAAAGAAGCCGGAAAAATACATTACGGAAAAATCCGCAAATGGCCCCGTAAAAAACCGGTCGATAAGGAGTTAGAACCCGACGTGGAACACACTTTGCACCACTTGCACAACCGCCCTTGGGCAGCTGTATATACCTCGTTGCTCTTTTTCTTTATGGTTTCCTTGCTGATATTCGTTTTTTATGCCATGCACAAAGCCGCATCTGCGGGATGGTCCGTCGTTATTTACCGTCTGAACGAAGCTATGTCGAGGGGAATGGTATCGTTGGGAATACTTTTGTTGGTATTTTTTGTACTTGGCGCCATGGGTGTTCATCATTTGTTCCCATGGATGCACGCCGAAGGTGATGAAGTACTCGAAGCCAAGAGCCTGTGGCTGAATATACCCGGCTGGTTGATTAGGGCTTTTATTATCATCGGCGGGTATATGGCATTGCGGGGACTCATTATCAAGAAAAATTTCGAACAAGATTCGGCATCTGATTACACTCCGCACCGGAAAGCTTTCAGGCTGACCATCGTTTTTATCGCCTTTTTTATGCTTACCGAAGCCGTTCTCGGTTGGGACTGGCTCATGTCGCTCGATCCGCATTGGTTTAGCACCCTGTATAGCTGGTATGCTTTTGCTTCCGCTATGGTGACAGGTATCGCCGTCATGGTGTTGGTCATATTGTACCTGAAAGGTCAAGGCTATTTGGAATATGTCAAAGACAGCCATTTGCATGACCTGGGTAAGTACTTGTTCGGGTTCAGTATATTTTGGACTTATCTGTGGTTCTCCCAGTACATGCTGATTTGGTACTCGAACATGCCGGAAGAAACAACCTATTTCGCCAGCCGTATGATGCATTATAAATCCCTGTTTCTGGGAATGATACCCCTGAATTTCGCATTGCCTGTATTAATCCTTATGGATATAGAGGCAAAACGGAAAAAAGCTTTGCTTATCATTACAGCCATTTTGGTCATCATAGGTCATTATCTCGACTTTTTTGTCATGATTATGCCTTCGGCTGTGGCTGAAAACTGGCATATAGGGCTTCCCGAAATAGGTGCTTTCCTGTTCTTTGCCGGACTCTTTATTTTCTGCGGTTTTACCAATTTGACCAAGCGTCCCTTACTGCCGGCGAACAACCCTTACCTCGAAGAGAGCAAGCATTTCCATTATTACAATCTCTAATCCGGGATTTAGATACCATATACATTTACCGGTTATCCAGACAGGGTAACCGGTTTTTTTATTGCCCGTTCCGGGAAATGCGGTAAATGGCATACAACATGATGAAAGCGCTTACCCATTGAACCGGAGAGAGCATATTACCATTCACCAGATAGTCCAACACTACTGCTGTAACAGGGAACATCAGTTCCATGACGGTCGATACACTCGCCTTCACGCTTCGAAGCCCATAGTAATAGAGCAATATGGCTCCCGACCCCGTGGTCAATGCGATAAGCAGGATAATACCCCATTGTGCGGGGGATATGTCATATACCATTTTGTAATACCCCATTCCCAATACCACCGGAAGCAGCAGGAGGGAAGTCATCCCGTACCGGAAAAAAGTACCGGTAGTGTAGTCCACCCGGGATAATAAGTGCTTGCTGAATACAGTCGAACTACCGAATGAAAGTGCCGCGAACAATGAGAGCAGTGCGGCTTGGAAAGTACGGTTGTCTGCCGAAAAATGAGGAAGTTGCCATCCGAAGGTCAGAAAATACCCCGCAGTCAAGGCAATAGCCGCCCAGAACAGAAAATAGCCCGATAGTTTTTCTTTGAGAAACAGCCATGCGATGACCAAAGCAAAGACGGGTTGGAATTTCTGCAACAGCACTACCACGGACAATTGTTCGAACTGCACGAGAAACAAAGCCTTTACGATAGCCCATGTTCCTACCGCCCCTCCGAATATGCTCACCAGTAGAAGGGAAATCCATCCTTGGGTATCCAACCGGCGAAGCCGGTTGTATTTCCCGTGCCAGAACAGGTTCATCATCAAGAAGGGTATCAAGTGCAGGATAAATACCACCAAAAAAACCGGTATGCCCGATAGCCTCGGCGTCAGGACTACTCCGTCCAATCCCCAAAGCATCGACGCAAGTGCAATGTATAGAGCACCGTATGAGATTTTGTTTCCGTTTTCCGGCATGTGTCAAAAATAAACTATTTTTCGTCATAGCGGGATGTTTTTCCCCTTCCCGCTTTTTTTTGTTATTTTGCCGTAGCATTATAGCCAAAATACATGACCGGAAAAGATATTTGGATATTAAACCTCGAAACTTCCACCAAGAACTGTTCCGCCGGAATTTTTCTCAACGGGGAGGAAGTAAGTGTACGTGAAGTGAGGGAGCAAAAGTATTCCCATTCGGAGAAACTCAATTCATTCATCGAGGAGTGTCTGAAAGAAGCCGGTATCACCATGTGTGAAATATCCGCAGTAGCCGTCAGCGGGGGTCCGGGTTCATATACCGGATTGCGGATTGGTGTTTCCACTGCCAAAGGGATTTGCTACGGCTTGGATATTCCCCTGATAGCCGTGGATACTATGAGGGTACTCGCGGTATCGCGTCAAATAGGACAGGGGTATATCATCCCTGTACTCGACGCCCGCCGGATGGAAGTGTATCAGGCGGTTTTCGATAGGGTGTATGAGCGGGTAAAACCTACTATATCACAAGTGTTGGAACCCGGTACTTACCGTGAATACCTGGATGAAGGAAAGGTGGTGTTCGTAGGGGATGCCGTAGGCAAAATGCAGGAAGTCATCCGGCACCCTAATGCCGTTTTTGTAGAGCATTATCCCTCTGCGCGGGAAATGGGGAGGTTGTCGTACCGTCAATATCTGAAAGAGGATTTCGTCGATACCGCTTATTTCGAGCCGTTTTATTTGAAGGATTTTATTGCTGTCGCACCGGTATCCAAATTAAAATAACCTTCCCGGGGCGTTAGAATTATGTTTTTTTCGAAATTTTTTTATCACTATTTATTGGTGTAATGAGCTGTGTTATAGATACAAAACCGTGTACAACCGTTTATTATCGAAAGTAACCGTTTAAGTACCGATAAGGTTTTGTACGGCGCCGGTTATTTGCACCGTCAAATCGACAAAAACAGATTTACGAAAAAAAATGTTTAACCGCCCTCGGGCACAAAAATCAAAAGATTATGAGAAATCAAGTAAATTTAATCGGACACCTTGGCAACGACCCTGAAATTCACGAATTCGACAAAGGGCGCAAATTGGCAAAGTTCAGTTTAGCCACCAATGAAGTTTACACCAACAACGAAGGGGAAAAGATTACCCAGACACAATGGCACCGTGTCGTCTTTTTCGGAGGCGCATCCGAAATAGTGGAAAAATACCTTCGCAAAGGAAAAGAAGTGGCGGTATCGGGAAAGATCACGTACAGGGAGTACGAGGATAAAGATGGCGTAAAACGCAGAACGGCTGAAATCGTAGGAAGTGATTTGGTTTTGTTGGGTAGTAAGTAGGGTCCTTTCAGTAGCCCCCTGCTTTGGAAGTAAAAGACCGCCCTTTGACAGAGTCAAAGGGCGGTCTTAATATGATAAATATGTGTTATTTTCTAATCACTATTTTCTTTACATTGACGATTTGGTTCGAGGGACCGGTGATTTTGAGGAAATACACACCATTATCGAAATCTTTGACCGGAATGGTGGTGGTACCTTGGTGTAGGTGACCTTGGGTGACGCTTTGCCCCAGGATGTTGACCAGGCTGTAAGAATAGCCGTTGCCGGTAGCGTTCAGTTTGATGTGCAGGGCATCGGAGACGGGGTTCGGATATATTTCGACGGGTTGTTCGTGTATATCGGTGACACTCGTATAGAACGGGGGATAGCTGTCTATACTTTCAGGGTTGGTTCCTTGTGGGTCCAGCCATGGGCGGAGTTTTTGGCTGTTGCTGGATCCGGTGTCCCAAGATACGGCGAATCTACCGTAGATATCGTATTGGCCGTTGTCGTTGGTGCCATTGCAGGCGGCTTGTCCGGCGTATAATTGTCCGATGATCCTTCCGGTCGGGTCGAACAGTGGGGAGCCGGACGAACCGGGTTCGGTGACGCCGAGTTCCCAGCCTTGTCCGCCGGTGGTAATCATCCATACATACGTACCGTTGGTAGTGAGTTTTACCGGTCCGGTATCATCCCGGCATATTTTCATCACGTCTCCGTTGGGGTGGTGGATACCGACCACGAAATCCACGAGGTCGTCACTTCTGTCCCAGCCGGCAAAGACGCGGTCCCATTCTGCCGGTACGTCGTTGTTCAGTTCTACGAGGCAGAAGTCGGAGGTGGCGTTTTTGGCGCGGAGTACGGAACCGCTCAAGGTCATATTGGTGGGTCCGTAAGCGCTATTGCCTACTTCACCGCAAATGTTGATAGGACTGATCCATCCGAAGCGATAGACCCAGTTAGCCGGAGTAGTGCCTTCTACACAGTGGTTGGCGGTGAGGAAATACGGGGTTCCGTCATTAGCCGTATTATTTATCAATGCGCCGGAGCAGAAACCTTGTCCGCTTACCATGATGATACCTACTGATTTTTTCACGTGGTCCCGTTGGGCGGTAAAGTCGTCACCGATGGGGCAGTTGACGTCGTGGTTGCAGTCTCCGGAGTCGCCGAAGCCTTTAGTATCGTAGTAGGTTTGTGCGTTGCGGTATCCGTGGGTGACGGAGCCGATATGTAGTTTGCCTTGTCCTTTTACGCCGGCGGGTTCGTAATATTCTATCCAGAGGGTATCGCCTTGGACGAGCCAGGTGGCGAGGGTTTTGCTTTCTTGGTTTTGGACGGAGGTATAGGCGCCGAGCAGGTCGCTGTGGTCGTCGTTGTAGAGATATACGCTTGCTCCTGCGGGCAATTCATACTCGTCGAAAATCACATTCATGGTCAAGGCTCCGGGTGAGTGTATTTTGATTCGCCATATTCTGTCGCCGTTATCCAATGTCAGCCATTTGCCGTCCTCAAAACCCAGATCGACAGGGAATTTTTTCCCGAAGCGCCAGTAGCCGCTTTTGTCTTTGTCCCTCATTTCGTCCTCGGCGAGCATGGCTTGTACGTCGAATTCCGGTAATACGTAGGCTTTGAATTGTTGTTTATCTTTGGATAAGTCCCAGCTTTTCGGATGTCCTTCGTTGGTTACCTGTGCCCAGGTGTTCAGAGCCATCCAAATTAATGCGAATACGAATAATATTTTTTTCATAATGATAAAATTTACAGTCTAACAAAGGTAAGAAAAATTTTTTTTCCGGTTTACCCCTCCGGGGAAATGCGGGTGTTGGTAGATTCAACTGTCAAAAGCAACTTTAAGGTTTACGTGGAGTGAAAACACGTTTTTGTTGAATTTTTTATTGAATGATATAAATGCAAGGCTTTTGTGTTTGATGGTTTTTCAGCAGAGCCCGGTACGCATTTCCCGGAAGGGGAAATATCAATTTCTTTCGAGTGCTATGGCTTTAATCAGCAATTCTGCCGTAGCGGGATTGGTCGCCAGGGGGATGTTGTGTACGTCGCAGAGTCTCATCAGCATGGAGATATCGGGTTCGTGGGGGTGTTTAGCCAGTGGGTCCCGGAAGAATATTACCATATCCAGTTCGCCTTGTGCGAGCATGGCGGCTATTTGTGCGTCGCCTCCCATGGGTCCCGACAGTACTTTTTCCACTTCGAATCCTGCTTTTCCGGCTTTTTCGCCGGTGGTACCGGTAGCTACCAGTTTGATGTCTTTGCGCATCAGCGGGTTTTTATAATCCATCAGGAATTGTATCATTTCCGCTTTTTTTCCGTCGTGGGCGATGATGGCTATTTTCATGGTTTGGTATTTTTCAGTGGTATCAAAAAGGCGAATCGAAATTTTCGAACAGCGGGGCGTTCCGGTCTTTGTCCGACAGGATGGGTGTGCGGATGCCCCAATCGATATCCAGCACAGGGTCGTTCCATCGCAGACTTCCTTCGGCTTGCGGGTGGTAGTATGCCGAGCATTTGTACTGTACCAAGGTGTCGTTTTCCAAGGCGGCAAAACCGTGGGCGAATCCTACGGGGATAAATACTTGTTTGCGGTTGGCGGCGGAGAGTTTTATTTTGTAATGTTTTCCGAAAGTAGGGGAATCTTTCCGCAGGTCCACCATTACGTCGATGATGCTGCCCGAGAGTACCCTGACCAGTTTGGCTTGTCCGAAAGGGGGTACCTGGAAATGAAGTGCGCGGATGACACCTTGTTGTGACAGGGATTCGTTATCTTGTACAAATCGAACTTTGCAGACGGATTCGCAATGTTCCGCCCGGAAGGTTTCCATAAAATACCCTCTTTCGTCGCGGAATATTTCCGGCTGTAAGACCAAGACTCCCTCGAAGGGGGTTTTCTCTACCGATATTTTCATGAGTCGATGACTTGGGTTAATATTTTGCTGATTGTCCGGGCTTTGTTCAGTATCATGATATGGGTGCCGTTTTCCACGGGGATGAAGTTCCGGATATTTTTTGCGGGGAATACGGCGTCGGCGGTACCGTGTATGTGTACTATTCCGTCACCGGGGTGTTCCCTGTCCCAGGTTACGATGCGGTGTATTGCCCATTGTAAGTAGTTGTCGTCGCGTATTCCGAGGTATTTTTTGTATAGTTTTACCCTTTTTTTCAGCAGGTTGCCGAATGCGTATTTTTCGTATTTTTCGATATGTGAGATGAGCCCGGTGGGGAGTATCCGGTGGGCGCCGGTATAGCCGGCGAACCGCATGCGTGCGGGCATTTCGAATTTCGATTTGATACTCGAAATAATGATGATACGTTTGGGGTCCAGGTATTTTTCCATCTCTTGGACTACTACGCCGCCGAATGACACACCTACCAGTATCCCTTGTGGGTCGTTTACTCTTTCTGCCATACGCCGGGCATAATGGTCCAGGGTTTCCGATTTCGATTCGGGCGGCATCCAATCGAGATAATGGAGGTTCCAGCCGTCCGGCAAATTCAGATATTCGAATATCCGGGTATTGGCGGCAAGTCCCGGGATAAAATACAGCGATATGGATGTGCCGGAGGGGTTCATGACAGGAGGGTTCCGGTAAACAGTCCGTTTTCGAGATGTGAGAGTTTTACCCGTTGCAGGTTTTTCGACAGGGAAGGGGAAGCGGGCAGCCTGACCCGGATGTAATTTCCGGTAAATCCGTATTGGTAACCTTCTTTGTCAGCCGGTTCGAATATGACGGTGTGTTCCGTATTCATCTGGGAGCGGTAGAAATTTTGCTTTTTTTTCAGAGACAGGGCACGAAGCATTTTACTGCGTTTCCGTCTTACTTCCACGGGGACTTTTCCTTCCATGGTAGCAGCGGGGGTGCCCGGCCGTTCAGAATAAGTAAAGACGTGCAGGTAGGATACGTCGAGGGATTCGATGAACCGGTAGGTATCCAGGAATTTCTCATCTGTTTCGCCGGGAAATCCGACGATGACGTCCACTCCTATGGCGGCATGCGGGATGAGTTTTTTTACCGTTTCCACCCGGTCGCGGTAGTCTGCCGTCCGGTAACGGCGTTTCATCGTTTTCAGCAGGGTGTCGTTTCCGCTTTGGAGCGGGATATGGAAATGAGGGACGAATTTTTCAGAACCGGCGACAAATTCGATGATTTCACTTGTCAGCAGGTTGGGTTCGATGGATGAAATGCGGTAGCGAGCTATTCCTTCCACCGTGTCGAGTTTTTTTATCAGGTCTAAAAAGCCGTATCCGGCATTGCCGGAAATGTTTTTTCCGTAATCGCCGATATTCACTCCCGTCAGGACAATTTCCCCGATGCCTTGCCGGGCGATATTGCGTGCGTTGTCGAGAATCGATTCGATGGAGCCGCTTCTCGATTTTCCCCGTGCGCCGGGGATGGTGCAGTAAGTACAGACGTAGTCGCATCCGTCTTGTATTTTGAGAAATGCCCGGGTACGTTCTCCGGTGGAGTATGCCGGGTCGAATATATTCAAATCACGGGTTTCGCATGAGTGGATATCAGCCACGGATTTTTTTTGAACATGAGTGATAAAATCCGCAATACGAAGTTTGTCTTTCATCCCTACCACCATATCCACTTGTTCTATTTCTGCGAGGGTTTCCGGTTCCAGCTGTGCGTAACAACCGGTGGCTATAATGACGGCATCGGGGTTTATCTTATGAAGCCTGCGCACCAATGCGCGGAAGTTTTTGTTGGCATTTTCGGTGACCGAGCAGGTGTTTATCACATAGATGTCGGCTTTTTCCCATTCACCTGCGCGCCCGTATCCGGCATTGTCAAAACGCCGTATAAGGGTAGCGGTTTCCGCAAAATTCAATTTGCATCCGAGTGTATAAAAACCGGCTTTTATCCGTGTGCTCATAATTAGGGATGGCTTCTGTGGGCAAATATAAGCTCATTTTGGCGTATAGAGACTTAATCTTGCTGCGGATTAATAAGGGTCTGCTGAAAATCATTGAAATGCATGCATTCGAATACAGTTTATTCTGTAACAATAGCAACAGCGGATGAAGTTCCGATGCGGTCCACGCCCATTTCAATCATTTTCAAGGCATCATTTTTAGTGCGGACGCCACCGGCTGCTTTGACAGAAAGCGGGCGGGCATGTTCGAGGATGATACCCATGGATTCGAAGGTGGCACCTGCGGGTTTGCCTTCTGTGACAGGATAAAATCCGGTGGATGATTTGACGAACACGTCCCGTGGGTTTGCCGGTTGTACTTCTTCGATGACAGTTTGTCTAATCAAGCGGGTGATGCCGGCTATTTGTTCAGGTGTCAGTGCAGCTACTTCGATGATCCATTTAATCTTTTTGCCCCGGTCCAAAACATAGCGGGTTCCTTCACGGATTTCTTCTTTGAAATAGCCGGTTTCACCTCTGATGTATGCGGGGTAATTACATACGAAGTCCAATTCATCGGCTCCGTCGGATATGGCTTTCCTTGCTTCTTCCATCTTTTTGGACAAGGGAGCAGTTCCTTCATGAAATCCTATTACTGTTCCGGTTAGAACGTCCGACCCGGCTTCCCGTATCATTTGTTTTGCCATGCTTACATATTCCGGACGTATCATAGCGAGTGCAAATCCGTAACGGATACAATCTTCTACCAGCTGGCGTACTCTCTCTGTGGTTTCTTCCGGGCTGATACCTGCTTGTTGTGGGGTTTTCAGGTAGGTGCTGTCGAGGTATTTTTCCAATTTAATCATATTTCCTGGATAAAAAGTTTTGGGGTACAAATGTAAAGTGAAAATTTTTCATATACCTTCCCCGTTCATAGGCTCTGCTGAAATTCCATCACATATGAAATTTTTTAGAGTTTTGAGAGGATAGTTTTGGGTTTTTCAGCAGACCCTAACCGGATTTATAAGCGATATAAACGTACATTAGCCAGAGCACTGTGGAGATGCCTGCCAAAGCCCAACCGATACCGTAATAATCCGCTACCAGTCCGAAAAGCAGTGCAATGGCGGAAGTCATCAGGGTTTTGAGCAGGGATTGGGCGGAGAGTACGGAGGTCAGAATACCCGGAGGAACCTGTTCGGTCAGATATCCGGTCATCAGAGGCTTACGCAAGTTTTCCACGAAAAAAATGCCGGCAAAAGCAATTAACGACAACCCCCATAATCCAAAGATATAAAACACCCCTGCCGTCAATCCGAGAGATAATCCGTATAGCAAGGTTCGTACGTTCGCCCGTTGCCGCCGGCTTTTTTCGTATCTACCCGCCGTACGCGATGCATAAGAGGACAGCAGATAGATAATCGTATAGGCGAAGCCTATCGTCAGGGCTTCCCTGCGGTGGTTGCCGGGGGCTATCCATGCAGGCAACCATACGGCGAGGTGTACCAGCAATGGCTGGATGTAATCTTTTACGGCTTTGAGATAAGCGGTATGCAATGCGGAATCGTTGATAATCTTAAATACTCCCGGTGTGCGCAGGCTTTTTGTCAAGGCGTAAAAAGTAGCGGTAAAACCCCGTTTTACTTGTTGGGTTTTTCCCACTGTGTTCAGTTCGCGCGGGTAACTTGCCACGAGTAGCAAATTGAACACATACGGTACGACGGAAAGCAAAAACACATGGCGGTACGAGCCGTGAAAAAACACGAAAACGGCAGCTATCACCGCACTCAATGCAGAACCCGCCTGCGAGCAGGAGCGCGTATGTCCGTAGTACGAAATTTTGTAATCCATCCAGCCGTTTGAAGCCAGATAACTCATAATCATCGCTTTATGTGTGCCGGAGCGCAATGCTTCCGCAATGCCGTAGCCTACAAATGCCACGGCAAACCACAGATACGAACCGGCAAAGTAAAAAACGACAAAAGAAAAAATGTACAAGATGAATGAAAAGATTAGTGATATCTTTCTGCCATACGTATCCGCGATGATACCGGTGGGTATCTCGGCGATATGTGCGGTGATTTCCCGCAAGGCGTACAAACTTCCTATAGCGCTGTACGACAATCCGGCTTCCTTCAAAAACAAGATAAAAAACACCTCGAAAAACCGCAGGTTTTTCAATAACCCATAGAAACAAAATTTATAATATTGCCGGTTTTTGAGAAATGCCACAGATTTTTGTTTATTCATACTGTCCGGATAAATATACGGAATTTTTTTCTGACGGAAAGTTCGTTTATCGACAGCATTGAAGTAGGGGCGATACGAGGATTACAACAAATTCACGCCTATTTAGGGTCTGCTGAAAAACTCTCAAACATCTAAAAAAGAATGAGTTACGAAACAATGTCAATAGTAAAATGTAAGAAAAATAAAGGCAATATCCAAAAAATCTTGCATTTATATCAATATCCAAAATCGTTTTTTTCCCCGCGCGGCAGGCTGGCTCACCCGTTAGAAATGTCCACCGGGCATTTTCTGAACGCTCTGCCCTTGTGATTTTCGGCAGACTCTAATTAACAAGGTATGGCTACAAAGGCGCCGTGTCTTTCCGGCAGAGCGACGTAAGGAGTGAGGAGGAATCTTTCCAATAATAGTAAAGATTTCTCCCTCCGGTCGAAATGACACGCCCCCAACTATCAACTCATAACTAATAACTCACAACTATAAAAGATTTCTCCCTCCGCTACCGCTCCGTATCGAAATGACACGGCTCCAATACCTCTAACAAAACGAATAACTTCGTTCCTACGGGAACATGTAAGAAGGTCTCCGCCATTGGAAAATTTTTCGTAAAAATAACGACGAAGGGGCGTTAAAAACAAAAAACTGTTTGAGACTTCCCCCTGACGAAGGAAGCGGGG
>CAZQPD010000119.1:0-2788 GCA_964595235.1 uncultured Polaribacter sp. | reverse complement strand
ATGAAGGAAAAAAGAAAATTCGAAATGGAATTTCCCATTCACGCTTCCCCCCACATGTTGTTTCAATATTTGTCGGAAACTTCGTTTCTCGACGAATGGTTTGCCGATGAGGTTAATAGCCAGGATGACATATATATATTCACTTGGGACGGCAACGAGGAGAAAGCCCGCCTTCTGAATTATTCGACCAACGAATTTGTAAAATTCCGCTGGTTGTCCGATGAGGAAAAAGGCTTGGACGTATATTTTGAGATTCGTATCCAGGTCGATGAATTGACCAAGGATGTCGCCCTGATCGTCACCGATTTCGCTTATGAGGACGAGATGGAGGAACAACAATTGTTCTGGGAGGAGCAAATAATGGAGTTAAAACACATAATCGGGGCATAGTTCTTTTCCCCATATCATTTTCCGCTTCCGGCTTGCCCTTTTTGCCTTAATCTGCGGGAGTATTTTTCCAATACTTTCTCCGTACATTCGTCAATATCCAGTTCCAATTCCACTGCGAGGCTGATGACGGAATATAATACATCACCCAGTTCATCCGCTATTTCTTTCCTGTTATCCGGTGTGTTGCGTATTGTTCCGTATGCGGTGTTTTTCAGCCATGCTTTGTGAAGTTCGCCTACTTCCGAGCTGATATCGGACAGGCGGGATGCGGTGGGCATTGACAATTGGTTTTCCGTATTGAACAGGCGTATTTTCTCTTGTAAACGGTTTTTCATAATATGGTGGATGATAAAAGAATGCGGGACGATGAAATCGTCCCGCAAATGTGTATCCGGTTATAACTCTTTGAATATCTGCAATCTTTCCCATTTCGATTCTACTTGCTGTTGGGCTTTTTCCAAAAGCTGTCCGGCGAATTTGGGGTCGATTTTTTTCACTCTGGCAAACCGGGCTTCACTGTACATAAAATCTTCGATTTTGCCTGCCGGTTCTTTGGAATCGATGCGGAACTTCTTGCCTTTGGGGTTGTCCGGATTGAATCTGAACAGGGGCCAATATCCGGTCTCCACGGCGATGCGTTGGTGTTCGGCGCCCATTCCCATATCGTATCCGTGTTCGATACAATGCGAATAAGCGATGATGATAGACGGACCTTGGTAAGCTACCGCTTCCTGGAAGGCTTTGATGGTTTGTGCGTCTTTGGCTCCCAACGCTACTTGTGCCACATATACACTACCGTAAGATACGGCTTGCAGTGCCAGATCTTTTTTGCCGGTGGTCTTTCCTCCTTTGGCGAATTTGGCACTGGCACCGAGTGGGGTAGCTTTCGAAGCCTGTCCACCGGTATTCGAATAGACTTCGGTGTCCAATACGAGTATGTTCACATTTTCACCCGAAGCGAGTACGTGGTCGAGACCTCCGTAGCCGATATCATAAGCCCAGCCGTCGCCGCCTACTATCCAAATGTGTTTTTTGCTCAAATAGTCGGACAGGGTGAGCAATTCGGCAGCATACGGGCTTTTTATAGTTTTCAATTTCTCATTGAGTTGTCCGATTAGTTGGAATTGACGTTGTTTTGACGCTTCGTCATTTTCTTCATTTTCCAATATTGCTGTTGCCAGACCGGTTCCCACTTCGTCTTTTAGAAATTCCAGCAGCTTTCTCGCCCGTGCTTCCTTGGCATTTACCGCCAGGCGGATTCCGTAACCGTACTCGGCATTGTCTTCGAATAGCGAGTTTGCCCATGCAGGACCTCTGCCGTCTTTGTTCTTGGTGTAAGGGGTGGTGGGCAGGTTGCCGCCGTATATAGACGAACATCCCGTAGCATTGGCGATGATGACGTTATCTCCCCACAATTGGGTCAACAGTTTGATATAAGGTGTCTCTCCGCAGCCCGGGCAGGCTCCGGAAAATTCGAACAACGGTTGCAGGAACTGGCTGCCTTTTACCGTATCGGTTTTGAGCAGGGTTCTGTCGTAATCGGGTAGTTCGATGAAATGATCCCAGTTTTTCGCCTGTACTTCCGCCACTTCGATTTTCTTGTGCATATTGATGGACTTGAATCCTTCTTGTTCTTTGCTTTCGGCGGGACATACTTCCACACACAAGCGGCATCCTGTACAGTCGTAAGGGGATACTTGCAGCACGAAGTAGTCTTTATCTTTATCGAAGGGACGCCCTTTGGCAGATACTGACGGGAGGGTGCCGGGCAGGGCATTTGCCGTAGGCTCATCCACCACTTTGGAACGTATGGCGCCGTGCGGACATATCAGTACGCATTTGTTGCACTGTGTGCATAACTCGCTGTCGTCCCATACGGGAATGAAGTCGGCGATATCGCGCTTTTGGTATTGTGTGGTTCCGGTGGGAAATGTGCCGTCGGGCATGAATACGCTGACGGGTAGTTTGTCTCCTTTGCCCGCCATGCTCATCGCCAGAACTTCTTTGACGTAATCTGTGGCATTCTCCGTGACGAAAGGTTTGAGTGCCTTGTCGCTTGTGATTTGTTTGGGATAATCCACTTCGAACAGGTTTTCGAGGGCTTTGTCCACGCCGTCGAAGTTCATCTGTACTACGGCATCACCTTTGTGTGAGTAGGATTTGACGATGGCGTCTTTGATGCGTTGAATGGCTTCTTCTTTCGGCAGGATGCCGGAGATGGCAAAGAAACAGGTTTGTAATATGGTGTTGGTGCGTCGTCCCAACCGGGCTTCGTGGGCTACCTTGCTCGCATCGATGACATAGAATTTTACTTCTTTTTCCACAATGAGTTCTTGTGCACGTTTGGGCAGGTGATCCCATACGGCACCGGCGGGATACGGGGCGTTCAGCAGGAATG
>CAZQPD010000118.1:0-12082 GCA_964595235.1 uncultured Polaribacter sp. | reverse complement strand
GGCAGGCTGGCTCATTCGCTAAAAATGCCCACCGGGCATTTTCTTAACGCTCTGCCCTTGTGATTTTCAGCAGACCCTAACTAACTTGAAATAATACCCGAATGAAAGCAGGAATCGTAGGTTTACCCAATGTAGGAAAATCCACTTTGTTCAACAGCTTGTCTAGTGCCAAAGCACAGTCGGCAAATTATCCCTTCTGTACCATAGAACCCAATGTAGGTGTGATTCAAGTCCCCGACGAACGGCTCAATAAGCTCGCTGAAATAGTCCGCCCCCAGCGAATCATCCCTGCCACAGTGGAAATCGTGGACATAGCCGGGCTGGTACGTGGAGCCAGCAAAGGCGAAGGATTGGGCAACAAATTCCTGTCCAATATCAGGGAGACCGATGCCGTGATCCACGTATTGCGTTGCTTCGATGACGGTAATATCGCTCATGTGGACGGCAGTATCGACCCGGTCAGGGATAAGGAAACCATCGATATGGAATTACAGCTCAAAGATCTCGAAACCCTCGAAAGACGCCTCGAAAAGGTGGGCAGAGCCGCCCGGACAGGAGACAAAGAGGCACGGAAAGAAGCTGATATTTTAAAATTTGTCCGCAGCCAACTCGAACAAGGCATTTCAGTCAGGGCTATGGAAATACCCGGAGAAGATCGCGACGATTTCATAAAACCCTTACAATTCCTCACCGCCAAGCCCATATTGTACGTTTGCAATGTGGATGAAGCATCCGCCCTTACGGGAAATGAATATTCTGAACGGGTAGCGGAAGCCATCAAAGATGAAAATGCCGGTATGCTCATTCTCGCAGTAGCTACCGAAGCCGATATAGCGGAATTGGAAACCTATGATGAACGAAAACTATTCCTCGAAGAACTGGGACTGGAAGAACCCGGAGCCAGCCGGTTGATCAGGGAAGCATACAGACTGTTGAACCTGCAAACTTATTTCACCGCAGGTGAAAAAGAAGTAAGGGCATGGACCATCCGAAAGGGTGACAAAGCCCCCAAAGCAGCCGGTGTTATCCATTCCGATTTCGAAAAAGGATTTATCCGTGCCGAAGTCATCAAGTACGATGATTTTATCGCTTACGGTAGCGAAGCCAAAGTCCGCGAGGCAGGTAAATTACACGTTGAAGGCAAAGATTATGTCGTTCAGGACGGCGATATTATGAATTTCAGATTTAATGTTTAGGCTCTGTTGTAGGCTCTGCTGAAAAACTCTCAAACACGTAAAAGAGAATGAATTACGCAATAATGTCGATAAAAATGCAAGGAAAATCAGGGTTTTTTTCCAATTCGAAATATTTATATTGCCGGCGCGACGGGCTGGCAGACTGATTAGAAATGTCCACCGGACTTTTCTTTACGCTCTGCCCTGCAAATTAAGAAATCCAGGCACTTCAGTGATTTTCAGCAGACCCTAAAAATGTTTTTTGTATCTTTGCATAACAACAAAAACCATACAATACAATGAATATAAATAATCTATTTGCAATTGGGTTTTTTATTTTTGGAGTATTTGTCGGATATAATCAAGTCAATGTGTCCAAAAGTGATTGTTATGATTACCCCGATGATCCGATTGAAGATATTGAGTGGATGGGAAATGACTTTACAGTCGAAGATCTTGAATATGCATTCAATAATGCCAGAAATCAGGAAAGTATTCAATTAGGCATTTCATTACCAGAAATTGTTTTTCCCGATCAGACGACTTGGGATAACATGAGTGACAATGAGCAGATGCTTTGGTTGTTAAATGAAGAAAGGACAGCAAGAGGGCTGATACCATTTGAAAATTATGAAGAGAATGTTACGGGAATAGCTCAATATTATGCACAATACCTCATCGATAATGACGCATGGGGGCACGATGCAGATGGCAATAATCCTTGGGATAGACTCTATTCGAATGAAGCTATTGGAAATTGTCATGATTTCATTCCATATTTGGAATGTAATTTCGTAATGGTTAGAAATGACGATAATTTTTATAATGTTTTAGCACATGCAGTCTATTTTTTCATGTACACTGATGACGAGTGTTGTTCTTGGGTACATAGGCATTCGTTGTTATGGGATGACTTTAATGATAATAGTGGCGAAGAAGGTAGCGAGGGTTTCTTGGGGGTTGGACACGCATACGGGACAGATTACACTGGTTCGTTTTCACAATCTTGGGAATTTGCACAATTATTAGTATTGAATATGTTTGACCCCTGTGAAAATTGGGAAGCAGCAGGAATTCAGGATTATTCTGAAAATAATATTGTTGTATATCCAAATCCTGCGCAAAATTACATAAATTTTCTTTCAGATGATAGAATTGATTTTGTAAAGGTTTTTGATAATGTTGGAAATTTAATATTTTGTAAACCGGTTGATGAAAACACATTAGATATTTCAACATTAAATAAAGGTATGTTTTTTATTGTATTACAATCCGGCGATCATCAAATCTCAACGAAGTTGTTTGTTGATTGAAATCATATTTAGAGTAGAAAAAAACTAACGTCATGAGTACAACCATACAACCCGGCGTGGTCACCGGAGACGGTGTACAGGAAATATTCCGGCGCGCCAAAGAGGGCAATTATGCTTTGCCTGCCGTCAATACGGTCGGTTCGAACAGCATCAATGCGGCTATGGAGACCGCACGTGAGATGAACGCACCTGTCATCATCCAATGGTCTAACGGAGGTGCCCATTTCAACGCCGGCAAGGGCTTGTCCAACGAAGGACAAAAAGCCGCGGTCATGGGAGCCGTTACGGCTGCCGAACACATCCACAGGCTGGCGGAACTCTACGGCATACCCGTCATCCTGCATACCGATCATTGCAACAGGAAAAACCTGCCCTGGATAGACGGCATGCTCGATATTGGCGAAGCATATTACCGCCGGCACGGCAAACCGCTGTTTAGCTCACACATGATAGACCTGTCGGAAGAACCCCTCGAAGAGAACATCGCCACATGCAAGCGCTACCTCGAACGTATGGATAAAATCGATATGACCCTCGAAATAGAACTCGGTATTACCGGCGGAGAAGAAGACGGAGTGGACAATACAGGTATAGACAGCTCCCGCCTATATACCCAACCGGAAGAAGTCGCTTACGCCTACGAAGAATTGATGAAAATAAGCCCGCGGTTCACCATCGCCGCATCTTTCGGAAATGTACACGGCGTATATAAACCCGGTAATGTGGTACTCACACCGAAAATCCTCGACAATTCACAAAGATACATTCAAGAAAAGTTCAATACCGGTAAGAATCCGGTGGATTTCGTATTTCACGGAGGTTCGGGTTCCACCCTCGAAGAAATCAGGGAAGCCATTTCCTACGGAGTAATAAAAATGAACCTCGATACCGACCTTCAATACGCTTTTATGAGTGGGGTCCGGGATTATATGAAGCAATACGAAGCCTACCTGCAATCGCAAATCGGAAACCCCGACGGAGAAGATTTGCCGAACAAAAAATACTATGACCCGCGCAAATGGTTGAGAAAAGGTGAAGAGGCATTTGTCGAAAGACTCAAAAAATCATTTGAGGACCTGAACAATGTCAATACTTTATAATTTGTAAAAACATTTCACCATGAGTCCCTGGTTCAAGCGAAGTACCAAAGGTATCACCACCCCTACCGAAGAAAAGAAAAACATTCCCGAAGGAATATGGTACAAATCCCCGAACGGGGTGATAGTAGATACCGAAGAGCTCAAAGCCAACTATTACGTAAGTCCCGAAGACGGTTATCACGTTCGTATCGGTAGCGAGGAGTATTTTGAGATATTGCTCGACGACGGCGAGTACAAAGAGCTCAACCCCAAAATGAAATCCAAGGATGTATTGAAGTTCGTCGATACGAAATCGTATGAGGACAGGCTCAAAGAAGCCCATAAGAAAACCGGCTTGTGGGATGCCGTACGCACGGTAGTGGGAAAATCCATAGGAGAGGATATCGTCATAGCTGCGATGGATTTTGCCTTCATCGGTGGTTCTATGGGCAGTGTCGTCGGCGAAAAAATAGCCCGCGCCATCGAATATTCCATCAAGCACAAGCTGCCCTTTCTGATGATTTCCAAATCAGGAGGCGCCCGGATGATGGAATCGAGCTTGTCTCTGATGCAAATGGCAAAAACTTCCGCCCTTCTGGCACAGTTGGACGAAGCGAAAATACCTTATATCTCCTTACTCACCGATCCGACTACGGGAGGGGTAACCGCATCGTTTGCCATGCTCGGTGATATCAATATCGCCGAACCCAATGCTTTAATAGCTTTCGCCGGTCCGCGGGTGGTACGCGATACCACAGGGCAGGATTTGCCCAAAGGCTTCCAACGCTCGGAATTCGTCCTGGAACACGGATTCCTCGATGCCATTTACGAACGCAAAGACCTGAAAAAAGCTATTAATCTCTACATAGATCTGGTATGGAACAGACCGGTGAGAAAAGAGGTAAAAAAACAGAATAACAAATAAACCCTCGTATTATGAAAAAGTATTTTTTCCCATTGGCTGTTCTCTGTATGGGTATGTTTCCGGGTATATATGCACAGCCGATAGAAGATCTCTTTGCCGCCCGTGACGATGCATCCACATACACACAGTATTACTTGTCACCGATGGTGAACGGTCTGATGTACGGAATGAATGACGCATGGTACCACAATGCGGAAACACATGAACTTTGGGGAATCAATGTGGATATTAGCTTGTCCGCATCCATCATTCCCGATGATGAAAAGAGCTTTACATTTGTCAATTCCCAATATAATTTTTTGAGTCATTCCGGCGGTAATGTCCCGCTTCCGACCATAGCTGGGGGCAATACCTCTACAACTTTGACTCTCGATTATCAAGGTAATACCGCGCAGATAGATGCATTGGACGGGTTAGAAGACGAATGGCCCGTACAACTTCCTGTATCCATGTTTTTCCCTACACCTATGGTTCAGGTGGGAGTGGGTGTACCTCTCAATACAGATGTGGTAGCCAGGTTCTTTCCTAATGTCGAGAATGAAGGATGGAAATTCGGATTGTTCGGATTGGGTGTCAAGCACAGTTTGTCACAGTATTTTCCGAGAAATGAAGAGGATGATGAAGCGGATTCCGGTAATCATTTGAACTTATCAGCCTTGGCTGCTTTTACGAGGATGAGATTCACATACATACCACAGGATACCGGTATTCCGGGAGACGGACAAGAAATAGTATTGGATGTCAATTCATTTAATTTTCAGCTCATTGCCGGTTATGATTTCAGCATCATAAACCTGTATGCCGCAGCCGGCTATTCGGGAGGAGTTTCCTCGTTGTCGGCACTCGGTTCTTATGAGTTTGACTTGGATCATGACGGAAATACCAGTCAGGATGAGATAGTTTATGACCCGCTCGATATGCGGTTTGAAGCTTCCGGTGTGAGATTTACCACGGGTTTTTCTCTCAATTTGGGACCGGCAAGCCTGTATGCTTCCTATACTTTGCAGAAATATCAAACCTTCACTGCCGGGTTGGCTTTGGATTTTAATTGACGGATATGACAAAGGTCAGAATAAATCCCTTTGCCGGCTTGTTATCTTTGCTTATATTAACAAATAATAAAACGAACGATGAAAATAACAGTAGTTGGTGCAGGTAGTGTAGGTGCTACCTGTGCAGATGTATTAGCCAAAAACGAAGTGGCGAACGAAGTGGTCCTGTTGGATATCAAAGAGAATTATGCCGAAGGCAAAGCCCTGGATATATGGGAATCGTCAGCGGTTAACTATTTTGATACCAGGGTAGTAGGTTCCACCAATGATTATTCGAAAACCGCAGGTTCGGAAGTAGTGGTAATCACTTCAGGTATTCCACGGCGACCGGGCATGTCGCGGGACGATTTGATATCGACCAATGCCAAAATCGTCAAGTCGGTAACCGGACAAGTTGTCGAGCATTCTCCGGATGCCATTATCGTGGTGGTCTCCAACCCGTTGGATGTAATGACTTATGCCGCTTACCTCACTTCCAAGAAGCCCCGTACGAAGGTGTTCGGTATGGCAGGTGTATTGGATACGGCGCGGTTCCGGGCTTTCCTGGCGGAGGAACTGAACGCATCGCCCAAAGACATTCAAACGGTACTGATGGGCGGACACGGCGATACCATGGTTCCCCTGCCACGATATACCACCGTAGCAGGCATACCGGTGACCGAACTCCTCGATACGGCTACCATCGACCGCTTGGTGGAAAGAACCAAAAAGGGTGGAGGTGAGATTGTGAACCTCCTCGGAACTTCCGGGTGGTACGCCCCGGGTGCTGCTGCCGCACAAATGGTGGAAGCCATCGTAAAAGACCAAAAGAGGATTTTCCCGGTTTGTACCATGCTCGAAGGAGAGTACGGATTGGAGAATATCGCTTTGGGTGTACCCGTAAAACTCGGAAAAAACGGTATCGAGCAAGTCATCGAATTAGACCTGAACGCCGAAGAAAAAGAATTGCTCTACGCTTCGGCAGAACATGTACGTTCCGTTATGAAAGTATTGGACGATATGAAATTATTTTGACAACTGACCGCTCTTATTCAGCACCGGAAAGGCGTAGCCTTTCCGGTTTTTTTGTTTACAGTTTGCAGGAAAATAATGAAATCTTGTTTGCCCGTGGTGAGTCGTATTATTTTCTGAAAATTAGTTTCTGGATTTTGTCTTGAAAAAGTTCCATACTTCCGTGGTCATTTCGATATCGTGGTTCTGTTTGTTAAAGTACTGCTCGAAAAGAGCGGAGTAGCGTTCCTTAATACTCGGAGCCGAATGCCCGCCTCCGTCAATCTTGTAGAACACTACTTCCGTACCATCGATACCACCGGAGTACACGAATTTTTCGACAGTACTCCCATCGTTGGGGTCGAGGTCGGGGAATACTTCATATTCTGGAGTGGCGGAAGTTTGGTTAAAAGATTTCCAGAACTCGATGGTTTCTACGGTGGAAATAACGGAACCGTGGTCGGGATTGGGCGGGTTGGATACATAACCTCCTTCGTACGGCATGTGGTTGTCACTTGTACCGTTCATGTAGAGTATGGAAAGGGGTAGCGAGGGTACGGGACATTCATTTACCGCAGGTAAAGCGGCTACTACTACCGCTGCCGCAGCTATCTGGCCGGTCATTTCGGCGGCAAGCCTTTCTACCATAAACCCGCCGTTGGAAGTGCCGAAAATGTATATCCTGCTGTCATCAACGGGATAGGATTCTTTCAATTTCGATATGAGGGATTGGATAAAACCGGTATCATCGGCATCCGAATTGACGATGCAATCGCCACGGCAGTCGTTCCAGGTTGGTTTGCCGTATGCGCCGTTCAGTCCTTCGGGATAGACGACGATGAATTTTTCGGTACCGGCGAGATCCATCCACAATTTATAAGGTGATTTGTATCCGCTTTCGCCTGTCATATCCTCCATATAAATGCCACCCCCGTGCAGCTCGAATACCACGGGAAGTGAATCACCGGGTTCGAATGCCGGAATATATACGGCATAGGTTCTCTGTATGCCATCGTGTTCCAAACTACGGTGGAACAAGCCGGATGTATTGTCATCCGGAGTGGGATTGTCGTGTTGGCATCCATTTATAAGGCTGATAACCAGCCAAATGAGACCAACTGCTATACGTGAATTTACATACATGATATTATGGTTTTTCTGTGTTGGAAGAGAGGTTGTTCATTCTTTTGAATTCATCGATTACCGTTTTTCTGATGTCGAAAGTCGTGTGTCCGGGATTGGGTTCGTGTACTTTCAGTACGTTTTTGTTCTCATGGGTGAGGAAGGGGATATCGTAGCCGGTAAGCAGGAAGTCGGTAATGGCGAGTGAATAGGTTTTTTCGTTTTCAATGGGTTTTTTCCCTACCAGCCATTGTTTGTGTTTGCCGTCATAGGTGATACCGGCACGTTGGAGATAGGCACCTTTACCTTTCCGGCTTTCGCCGTAATCGAGTATTTCGATGAGGAAATGTCCGGGAATATCGATGACGAATACCGCCCCACCGTAAGGCAATGCCCGGAATACGTCCAATGGGGTGATGGCACCTTGAAGTCTGTCATCAATACGTATCGAGCCGCTGTTTACTACGGCGGCATCGGCACCGGTTCCGTGTAGCATGGCGCGTGCTACCAGTTGTCCGAAATCCGTCTGTTCGTAACGGATATGGTTTTCTCTGGCTTCCAGCGGGTTGTCGCCGGTCCGGTAGATGACTTTTCCCGGGTCGCCGGTTACCGTATGAAGTTTTTCATCCAGAACGGTTTGCCATTTTTGCACCAGGGCATCTACCTTATTATCGGCTTCAATGGTAGAATCGATGGGGATGAGTTCGGAAGTGATGTCCACCTTTTTACTCCGGTGGTGGTAGGTGATACGGTGCACATAAGCGGTGCGGGCATTGGCATCGGCTTTGGCTATCGATGAATTGCCCACGGGAATGAGCATATTGGTATGTTCATGCCCGCCGATGACAAGTTTTATATCCGGGATACGCCGTAGCAGTTCTTTGTCTTGTTCTTTGGTCAGGTGGGTCAATGCGATGACGAAATCCGTTTGGTTTTTTAGTTTGTCATAGGCTTGTTGTGCCGATTCGTAGATATCCGTATAGCTCACATAGTCTTTTTTGTTCACGGGTAGTGTGACGGATACGACACCTATTTTCACCCGGGTTTTCCCGTTTTGGTCTTTTGCCCGCAGGATGTAAGTATCGGGGATGAAGGTCTTTATGTGTTTCCGGATTTTATAGAATTTCCCGGTGATGCTGTCTTTCCGGTGTAGCACGTTGGCACTCACCCAGTCGAAGTTGGATTCGTCGAGGCGTTTTTGCAGGTCTTTTTCGTTGAGGTCGAATTCGTGGTTACCGAAGGTAACCAGGTCGAATCCCATGGCGTTCATAATTTCCACCATCTGTTTTCCCCGGATTTTTTCGCCGTTGTATGTCATGGTACCGAGCAGGGACGGGTTGAGAAAATCGCCTGCATGAAGCAGGAAAGTATTGGGATTCTCGTTGCGGAGTTTTTTATGAAGTGTTTGTACACGTGCCATTCCGCCGGAGGCACCGCCTTCCAGAGGGGCTATTTCATATACGTCATTGATTTGCAGCAGGGTGATACGGGTTGTCTGTTCTTTGCACGAAGTGACGAGGAACGGGAGTAAGAGGATATACTGATAGATGCGTTTCATATGATTGATTATTTTTTGAGACGGTTCAATATGATGTCAGCCACCCGGAATGAATTGGCATAGATGGTCCATGTATAGGTTACGCTACCGCCGGTAGGCATGAAACTGCCATCGGTAATGTAGAGATTTTCCACTTCATGCGCGCGGCAATTTTTGTCCAGTACGGAAGTAGCGGGGTCATTTCCGAAACGGCACCCGCCGGCTTGCAGATTGGAAGGGGCTCCGCCCGAAATATTGGAATGTACATTCCTCGCGCCGGTTTTCCGGAGCAACGTTTCCGCCTTGGCGGCGAGAAATTTTCCCACTTTCAGGTCATGGGGATGGTATCCGGTGCGGATACGGGCTACGGGGTCGCCCCATTTGTCTTTTACTTTTGGGTCGAGGCTGACGAAGCATTGGTCGTTAGGCAGCCAGTCGGCGAATACTTCGAATTTAATTTTCCTCATGCCGGTAAAGTAGTTTTTCAGAATCTTTTTGTACTCTTTTCCGAATACCAGGTGACCGTTCTTATCCCATTTTAGGCGCAGGGCTTTGGGTATGGCATTGGCGTGTTCGAACAGGAAGTCCACGGTACCGCCTTTGATTCGTTTTCCGGTATGCGGGTCGTTAAATTCGTACCATTGGTGCAGGGCACGGTTTACAAATACTCCGGGTTCTTTCAGTGCTTCCGCTTCGCGGGGATTCAGGTCGGCGTAATGCAGTTCCCCGCTTCCGGTTCCGCCGGCGGAGAATATCAGGTTTTTACCCACTTGTCCGTTGTTATTCGCCAGTCCGCCGGGGAATTCAGGATTTTTGCTCATCAACAGGAGGCGTGAAGTTTCCACCGCTTGAGCCGCCACTACGAATATTCCGGCTTCTATATGCTGTCGATTTCCGTGACGGTCGTAGTAGTGGGCTTTTACCACAGAGCCGTTGCCGTCTGTTTCGAGATGAAAGACCTTTGCCCGGGGGATGATATGGCAATTGCCTGTCTCAACCGCGACGTTCAATAAAGCTGCCCGTGCGCTTCCTTTGGCATTGGAACTGCACCCGTAGCTTCCGCAGAAATTCGAGTAATAGCAAGCGTCACGGTCTTTTGCAGGGCGGGATAAGATAGCCCGCGGTACGGGTATCAATTGAAAACCGAGTTGTTCTGCTGCATGGTCGAGCCACCGGGAGACAATATTTTCCTGTAGCGGGGGATAGGGAAAACCAGGGGTAGAGCGGGGCTCTTGATAGTCGTGATCAACGACTTTTCCCGATACCCCTACTATCTGTTCCACTTTGGTATAGTAAGGTTCCAGCTCGTCGTAAGTGATGGGCCAATCGGCGATGTTGGCTCCCGGTATTTCACCGAAGGTGGAGAGCAATTTGAAATCGACGGGTTTGAGCCGGTGGAAGTATCCGCTCATGAGGTTGGACGAACCGCCTACCATATTGCCATTCCAAAAATCATGACTTGGCTCTGCGACCCAGTCCCCGAAGATATCTTCGGTCTCTAATACCTGTGGTTCGTCAGAGATATGAGGAAAATACACTTGGCGGCGAATGGCGGTGATTTCGTCTTTGGTAAAGTCTGCAGTTTTGAACCAAGGACCTTTTTCCAACACGGCGACGCGGTACCCGGCTTTGCTCAATTCGTAGGCGACGGGCGCAGCTCCCGCCCCGCTTCCTACGATGCATATGTCGTATGTCATGTTCTTACCCATCCGAAACTTTTTTGACCAGGATGTCGTATTTGTTGGTAGCATCCGGGCGTGGTTTTCCGGCTTGGTGTTCGAGCCATTTCCAGCCTTGTTCTTGCGTATTGAATCCGTAAACCGGGTCGGAAATCATGGCTTCTATGATGAGGGTGAGTATTTTGGATAGCCATGATTCACCCCAGTCTGTCCGGGAAATTTCCCTGATTAGTTCCTCCTGAATATCAGGGGATAAATCGAGGAAATCCCGTTGATGTTTTTCGCGGGAGGTTTCCTGTATCCAGGATATGCCGTTTGTGATGTATTCTTTTTCCGTATCCGGTATGTACGGGTCGGACAGATACCATATCAGATATTCCGGTGCTCCGAATTCCAGCGCTCCGGGACCGGTTTCGCCGGGAGGAAAGAGCAGGTCTTGAATGCGGGTCAGTATTTGCCGTTCTACGGCGGATAAAAATTTGTTGCCGGTACGGCAGGCATAGATGATGCCGAATTGAAAAAGAACACCGATTGCAGCGAAGTTCCGGATGAAAATGCGTCTGCCCAATGAGAACTGCGGATGCGAGTGCTCTTTTTTATTGAATTCAAAATTCGGGATGGACGTTTTGTTATTTTTCATAGCCGGAGACGGACGGAAAAGGAATTTCACGGCTAAAGTAGTGAAATATTTTTTCTATGCCCGGGAGGTAGTTTTTTAGCAGACTCTAAGATAGGAATAATTTTCATGAATGATGTAAATGCAAGATGTTCCGGGAAAATGCCTTGATTTTTTTTTGTGTTCTATTATTGCTTAATTCATTCTATTTCATGTGTTCGGCTTTTTAGATGCCCCGGACTTGGTATTTCCCATGGCTAAATTTACTCCCATTTCATATGCTTTTAAATTTACCTCGACGATCCGGCTTCCTTTCTTATTAAACAATTTTTTGATAGCAGCCCGGATGGCTCTTTCTTTCAGAGGGAGAAACGGGCTTGCCGCACCGATCAGTACCATATTGGCAGCACGAATGTTTCCGGCTTTCCGTGCCATTTTTGCCGCATCGATAAGCAGGTGTTCCGGATGTTCCCGGATACTTTCGTACAGGCGTTCGACATAGGGATAATTATCGATATTGAGGTATGGGTTGGTGTCCGATATGAACATTCCGTTTTCTTTCAGATAATCCCTGTGCCGCAGACCTTCCATGGG
>CAZQPD010000117.1:0-4727 GCA_964595235.1 uncultured Polaribacter sp. | reverse complement strand
ATTATTATGTAGGTTTGAATAAAATATGGCTCACCGTGGGAGGTATCTTTTCCGCATTAGAGCCTTTGGCATTCATGGCGATGGCTCTTTGGGCTGTAAATATGTACCGTAAAGGTGAGAAAAAACACCCCAACAAACTCGCCCTGTACTGGACATTGGGTTCCGCTATTGTAGCATTTCTCGGTGCCGGTGTATTGGGCTTATCACATACATTGCCGCAGGTCAACCTCTATACACACGGTACTTTGGTGACCGCTTCGCACGGACACCTGGCATTCTGGGGTGCTTATGCCATGATTGTACTGGCTGCCATGACCTACATCATGCCTAATTTGACCGGCCGCAAGCTGTATGATCATGCTTCGGGAAGAGCAGCTTTCTGGCTGTCCAATATCGGTATGTTTATCATGGTGTCCGCATTTGGCGTAGCCGGAATCGCCCAAACCTATTTGGAAAGAATAGAAGGTAAAGACTTCATGCAGACCCAAATCATGCTTCAACCCCATTTCCTCGTATTGATAATTGGCGCTACTATTCTATCTACTGGATTGATTATGATTATGATAGACTTCCTGAAATACGGACGCCCAACAGATGAAGCGTTAGAATCATAATATTATAGGTAATTTCATGATGCGATAAGAGAGGTTATCACTATTATTTTGATAATCTCTCTTATTTTTGTCATCCTTTTTTATTTCAAATACTATTTTTTATGACACAGCATCCTGTCCCTTATTATCGACCGTCGGGAAAAGAGATAGAAATATTTGATCATTGTTATGCCAAGCGTTTACCGTTACTGCTGAAAGGACCTACGGGAACGGGTAAGACGCGCTTTATCGAACACGTGGCATATAAGAACGGTAAAGAACTCATCACCGTGAGTTGTCATGAAGAGACATCCGCTACCGACCTGATAGGCAGGTACATCATCAAAGGTACGGAAACCGTATGGCAAGACGGTCCCCTGGTACAAGCTATGAAACAAGGCGCCATTATCTACCTCGATGAAATAGCCGAAGCCCGCCCGGACGTAATCGTAGCCATCCATCCGCTGACCGATCACCGCAGGGAACTCTATATCGACAAGCTGGGCACCACCGTAAAAGCCCATAAAGACTTCATGCTCGTCGCGTCATTTAACCCCGGTTATCAAAAAGGATTCAAAGAACTGAAACCTTCTACCAAACAACGCTTCGTGGCTATCAGTTTTCATTTTCCTGCCGAAGAAGATGAAATAGAGATTCTCATAAACGAAACCGGTATCGACTCCGCTACGGCAAAAAAATTGGTACGTATCGGTAACAAAATACGTAACCTGACGGATTTGGGACTTACCGAAACCGTCTCTACCCGGTTGTTGGTCGATGCCGCCAAGCTCATTCACAGCGGGTTGCCCAAACGCCTCGCCGTCAAATCGGCAGTGGTAGAACCCCTGAACGACGAACCGGAAATACTCGAAGCTCTAAACGACCTGACGAACCTGATGATATAGTTAACATATGTCTCTCGACGAATATATATACGAAGTAGTCGCCGGATTCCTGAAAAAAAGAAAACGCAGGAAAGAATTAGAGGCTGAAAATACCGTATCATTGGAGGAAGTAAAATCAAAATTATTGCTTCTTTCCCGCGCAGTGACAGGAGCGCAGATACGTATATTCCCCGCCGAAATGGAAGGGGGATATAAGAATACCGCATTTTTCCTTCCGGAATACGTAAACTTGTTTCCTACGGCAAAAGACAATTTTGACTTTTACCTGTTCCGTACACTGTTTCTCTCATACCAGTACCTGAACGAATATAATTACCCTGCCGGAGACCCCATGGAATACGGTATCGAAGAGGCCAGACACCGGGCTATGCAGTGCGCTGACGACGTGATAAACGTCATGGAAGAAGATTTCCCCCGTATGGGAGAAAAACACCGCTACTTCCTGAAAATGCTACCCAAGGACAAAGACGGGACTCCCCTCACCTACTGGCTCTACGGCAAATGGATGAAAAACGATAAGGAGCAAACCGGTACGGCACATGTCGATACCTCCGTAAAGACCAAGAAACAGCAAGAACGCATCCAAACCATCATGAAAGCCAAAGCCAGCGAAGAGATGAAAAGCCTGCAAGTGGACAAAAAGCAGCAGGAAGATATGGTATTGCACAATTATTATGAAAAGATAGAAACCGTAGAAGAATTCGGCGGAGGTACGTGGCGTGATTTCGACGGGTCGGACGAACTGGAAGAACACGCCGATGCATTGGAAGAAATCAGGATGAACAATACCGTAAGGGTGGATGACCCTGTACATTCCGTCTATCAGGCGGAATTCATGGAAAATGTCCAAGTCGGCGAAGTGGAAGAACAAGAAAGTGCGGAGCCCTATGTAGAATACGACGAATGGGATTATAATAAAAAGACGTATAAGGAGAGATATTGTAAAGTGTTCACCGAAGAACACCCTGGCACCGATGCGTCTTATTATTACGATACCATACGCGAAAATGCCACTACCCTGACGGGATTGCGTAAAATGCTCACCCATGTAAATAACAAATTCCACCGGCTGCGGCGTCAACCCAAGGGTGATGAATTCGACTTGGATGCAGTGATAGACCGCTATGTAACCCTTCGCGCAGGACACACTCCGGCGGAAAATATCTATTTGGACAAGCGCAAGAAGGAGAAAGAACTCTCCATCTTGTTTCTGCTGGATATCAGCCTGTCGAGTGATTCGTATGCCGCGGGAAACCGGGTCATAGACGTGGAAAAACAAGTCTCAATCCTGTTCGGGGAAATTCTCGATGAGTTCGGGGTGGATTTCTCTATCGGCTGTTTCTATTCGAAAACGAGAAACAATACCCGGTATATCGACCTAAAACCCTTCGATGAGGATTGGAAAAAAGCCCGTTTGAAAATAGGGAGTCCGCAACCCCTGGGATATACCCGTATAGGTGCTGCATTGCGACATGCCGGAGCGCTCATTTCCCGGAGGGACAGCAAAAACAAATGGGTTATCCTCATCTCCGACGGCAAACCCAACGATTATGACAAATATGAAGGAACCTACGGCATCCAGGATATCAAACAAGCCTTACGCGAGCTCAATGCTATGAATATCAACACCTATGCATTGGCTATCGAAGCACAGGCGAAATACTACCTGCCCGTCATGTTCGGTGCAAGGCATTTCGAAATATTGACCACTCCCCGGGAACTACTCATGTCACTTGCCGGATTGTACGAAAGAATCAGATATAAAACATGATAAAAATGAAAAACAAACAAGCTACTTACCACGCCAAGATATCCGACCCTCCGGGTGGGATACTGATTTGGATACTCGTGTTCTTGGAACTGCTCACCTTTGGGATAGCCCTGTTGGTACTGGGTATCAAAGCCCATAACGACCCCGGAACGTACCACCGTGCCCGTATGATGTTACATACCGAATACGGTGCGGTGAATACCGTTTTCCTGCTGGTAAGCGGGTACTTCATGGCCAGGGCAATTTTCCTTCTGAAATCTGCCGAATACGGTAAATCGCGCCGGAACATACTATTCGCCATTGCAGGCGGGTTTCTGTTTCTACTCGTCAAGAGTATCGAATACAGTGAAAAGATACACGACGGACTCGTGATAGGTTACAACGACTTTTTTACATTCTATTGGTTGTTGACTCTCTTTCACGTCATCCATGTGCTGGTGGGATTGACCATCATCAGTGTATTGTATTTCAATATCAAAAGCAAAGAGGATAAAATCAACCTGGACGATGCGGAAGCCAGCGCCACTTTCTGGCATATGTGCGATTTGATATGGTTGTTCTTATTCCCGGTATTGTACCTGCTGTTCTAACTTACTAATAATGTTGATTATGAAAATTTTTCATTATACCATAAGCGTTTTGATAGTGTTTACACTGATGACCGCCGTATTTTCCGGATTTCACGCCTCATGGGCTGTCTGGGGGGTATTGGTTTTTTCCGCTGCGAAATTCCTGCTCGTGTCATTCAATTTCATGGAAATGCGTCACGCGCATCCGCTGTGGAAAACATTGCTGGTTACCCTGTCGGTAATATTTGTATTAGTGTTCGGATTTTTGATAGCCTGACGGCGAAATGCAGCGGTGGGCATTTTACCGGGAATACCTTATCTTACTTATCTATGTTCGATGCGGCGTTTTGAACTTTATCTTTTAGCTTCGCTTTATAAGCGATGATTTTCGCTGTAAGGTCGGTGTCGGCTGTCGCCAAAATTTGCACGGCTAATATTCCGGCATTGACCGAGGCGTTCAGGGCGACAGTAGCCACGGGTACGCCGTTGGGCATCTGAACGATAGACAGTAATGAGTCCCAGCCGTCGATGGAATTGGACGACCTGACCGGTACGCCGATGACGGGTAGCGGGCTGATAGCTGCTACCATACCCGGCAGGTGGGCTGCACCTCCGGCTCCCGCTATGATGACCCGGATGCCTCTGTGGTGCGCCTGTGTGGCGAAATCAAACATTTTTTCCGGAGTACGGTGCGCCGATACGATGTCCACTTCGGTTTCCACTCCGAACTCCCGGAGAATATCTATCGCGCCTTGCATGACAGGCATATCGGAGGTACTCCCCATGATAACAGCTACTTTCATCAGCAGGAATATTTTTCACCAAAGATAATAAAGTTTCGAAAAACGGGGATATGGGTCAAATACAGAAAATTCCACCGGTGAGTGGT
>CAZQPD010000116.1:0-5128 GCA_964595235.1 uncultured Polaribacter sp. | reverse complement strand
GTATGTTTTGAGCCGGAATTGTGTAAGTGTTTTATTATTAGAAAAAAACGGTGCCACACCCAAGGGTGTGGCACCTGATTAAAGAGTAAGAACCCTTTCCCCCAAAGAGTTGTTAGCAAATATTACATTATTGAATTATTTATTGCCATTGTCAATTACTCCAGAATTTTATAGTTGGCTTTTCGGCTTGTTCCCAACCCGGAATGATGTATTGTCAATACAGTTTCCCCTTTTTGCGAGGTAAAATTATTAATTCCTTTCCGGATATAAGAAAACGTTGTCTAAAATATCGTATTAGCTTCCCGGAATATTTATCCGGGTGTCTAAAAGCCTAATGGGGATGTTTGGATTATTCGAAATGCTTATTGAATTCCTCTATAAAACCTTCAAGAAATGCCGCACTGACGGCAAATGAATGGGAATTGACTTTTATGACATGCCCGTAACTCTTATATCCTGTGATATTGAGTATATGAACGATGTCCTTCCTGCTTATCTGTACCAAATATGGGGAAATGGTCAATATCTTGCGTAGCGAACTACGTTTGTAATATGTTTCTCCTTCTGTCGTTACGATACTGATATAGCCCCTTTGAATCTTACGGCTGTCATAGCGGATGTATGCTATCTTATCAATAGACAGTCGTATTTGAGGATTGTTGCTACTTATCATTCCGGAATCCTTTTCTTTCATTTTGTTCAATAACCCGGGATAATATTTCCTGACGAACAGATAACGTTTCCGGTTAATTGCTTCTGGTTGTTCTTTTGTCGTTTTGCTCAAAGCCATTTTGAGGTTGATGAGCAGGTTCCGGATGCTTCCGCCTTTGACAAAATACATATCGGCATCTTGTAAAGCAGCTTTTTGTGTAATGCTGTCATCGAGAACCGTATTGATAATCAAAGGTATATCGTATTTCTTATTGAGATATTCCGCCAGGTCGATACCTGTTTTTTCCCCTTCCAGTTGGACGTCAAGTACAGCGGCTCCGGGTGGATTTCTATGAATAAAATCTACCGCTTCTTCGTAAGAGGGTATATATCCGGAAACGGCATATCCTTCCGCGGTGAGCGCTTCGGCTATTTCCCGGTAAATCAGAAAATCATCTTCTACGATTAATATGGGTTTGTTCATGACGTTTGTTTTGGAAAATTTATCAAAATACCGTGTTTTTCTGCTGTATTCAAGGGCTTAATACTGCCTTTCAATTCTTTTTCCACCATACTTTTTATAAAATTCAGCCCGAAATTATTTTCGTTGCCAAACCGGATATCCCCGCTGCCGCTATCCAGGATTTCCAAATGGTAATTTCCTTTTTCTTCGTACATGACCACGCGAATATGCACTTCGTGGGACGGGTCGTCATAGGCGTGTTTGTATATGTTGGTTACGGCTTCATTGAGGAAAAGGGCTAAATTTTTCAACAAATCGTATCCCAGTTCCAAATCGCTGTCCACTTGGCAGTCGCTTTGTCTTTCATATCCGGATGATAATAACTTACATAAGGAAGAGAAATACTCCTTTACGGACACCTTATCCCCTTTTTGACTTTGATAGAGCATTTCGTGAAGCAGGATATGGGATTCCAATTGGTTGAGAAGTTTCCCGTAAGTCTCTGGCGGTATGTCCCGGCGGGTGCTGCTCAACAGGCTCTTGAAACGTTTTAGATCGTTTTTGGTCTTGTGGTGGACTTCTTTTTTCAACTCCGTGATGAGGGAGAGTTGTCGTTGTATTTGCCGGTTTTTCTCCGCCAAAATACCTTTTTGATACAACAATATGCCCGCAAAAGCAATACTCATGACGAGCAGGAGTATGATAGCGAGCATTTTGTACAAGCTGGAGGTAAGTTTGCGTTTTTGCTCGGCTATTTTCATCTCTTTTTCCCGGGTTTCATACCGTATTTTCGCTGTTTGTTCTTTGTAGCGTCTTTCTACATGAATCAAACTGTCATTTAGCCGGTGGTAGTTGTCAAAATATTCTTCGGCATGTACGGGGTTCAGTTTAGACAACAAGATTAATGACTTTAATTCATCTCTAAAAAGGTGCAATTTGTGATTGAGGCGGTAGGCTTCGGTCGCATGACGAAGCGCTTGTTCCGTGCGTTTCGTATCATGAAAATAATATGCTAACCGCAAATGTACAAGCGCTTGTCCCTCTTCATGGGATAGAGAATCAAATACCTTCAACGCTTTGAGAAGTAACGGATATGCTTTCGTATAATGTTTGTTCAAATAATATTCCCACCCCTTGTTGGCAATAGTCCGGGCATAAACGTGTGGTTTTATGGATTCTCCGTACAGATTCAATATGCTGTCGAAATATTCTACGGAACGCAGGTAGTTCATTTTCTTTTCCTCGAGCAAACCCATGTTATTATAATACATTCGTTGAAATTTCTTTTTACCCGGCTTGGAAGCCAATGAGCCGATTTTTGTAAAATACTTTTCCGCTTCGCGTAAATTATTCTTTTCCAAAGCATTCAACCCCAACAGGTTGTATAACAAAATATGCAGTTTTTCAGGTGCATTCCCGGGTATGAGCTCCAATGCTTCCATACAATCCCGTTCGCTACCCGGATAATGGTGCGCCTTGTAGTTCAGGGCAGCCATAATATATTTGATATTTGCCATGTTCAGGCTGTCATTTTCCTGCCGGTACTTCCGGTAAGAAAGATGGGCAAAATAATACGCACTATCGTAATGATGTAATTTTTCCTGCCGTAACGAAAGGCGGTAAAGGTCTTCCGCAGAATTTCCGGCATAAATTTGTGCTGTAGCGGAAATCCCGGAAAAGCAAAGAAAACAGGCTAAAACAATGAAAGTCTTTAATTTCATGAGGTAAAAATAATAAAAAAGACCGCACAAAACGGTCTTTTTCTCTTGCAAAACGCACAAAAAAACATTAGGTTGTTTTTTTGACACAATAATATGAACTTCCTTTCGTTATTATACCGGAGGAATCATATTTAATCATCAGAGTCATCTTTTGGATCCATCGGGAGATCTTGTTCGCCACCATAGTCTCCGGCATAGGCGTTTTGCTCGGTTTGTACATCCAGGGCTTCTTCCTTGTCACAGGATACGAAACCCAGACTACCCAGTACGAGTAGCATCAATGCAAAAATTACTTTTTTCATAATACATGAGTTTTAGGTTAATAATGATTTAAAAATTGAATAATAGAAAAACTCAAAACCTATTCATTTTCAAATAAATAGGTTCGCGTGTGGTCCTTATGGGATTCTTCGGTTTGGCTACTGTTGCCGTTCCAAATAAGGGTTCAAGCAAAGGCAATAAATGCCCATCCCGGGTAAATTTTTCAATTCCGGGTAATAACTTATTTGTTTTTGAAATGAACGGCATTACTCGCAAGCGCTCCCTGCGTAATACCGGGCAATAAATAAACGGATGGAGTCTGTGAACCCCCTTCCATTCTACCTTCCTGAATTCCAAGCAGATAGTGTTGGATTCGCATTTCCTCGCCATAAGGAAATGAATTACTTCGACTTATACTTCCTGTATATGCCGGAATACTATTTTCTGTTTTTTTCTTTCTTACCGGAGATGGCAACAAAGAAATTCCTTCCCTTGTCTTGGATACAAAGGCTAAAGTATCGACACGATGTATGTCCGATTTTTCAAGACCGTTCCGTACGGCCTTTTTTATAAAGGGAGGCTTGTCCCCCTTTTTTCCTCCACGCAGTATCACTGTTACCGGTGGTGGACTAAGGCGGTTTGTCTTACCGGCAAGACAAACGCCTTTTCTCTAAGCTTCGCTACCGGGCAAAACATAGCCCTTTTTTATTTCTATAGCGAAGCTATAAGAGGGAATGGGCATATGGCTATCCCCTCTTTTTTACCAACAGACAACGAGTCGTGCCTGCCGGTTTTTTTTGCATCTTCCCGGTGCGGGGATGCAAAAAATACACTTACATCATCACGTGATGTAAAATGTAAGTGTTTTCCTCGATAATTTCTCATAACAGTAATTTTTGATAGTGTAAGAAATTTAATTTTAACGGTCAATATTGAAAAGGCTTAATAAAGATACAGCCTTGCGGATATTTATCATTTTATTAACCCATATATGGGCTCTGCTGAAAATCAAAAGGGCAAAGTGTAAAGAAAATATCCGGTGGGTATTATTAGCCGGAGGGCCAGCTTGTCGCTCCGGCAATAATACCTCGAATTGGGGATATCCCTGGTTTTTCTTGCATTTTACTATTGACATTATTATGTAATTCATTCTCTTTTACGTGTTTGATGGTTTTTTAGCAGACTCGGAATTAGTCTTCTCCTCCCTTTTCCAAAAGCAAAAATACTATACATTTTCCCGCTGGAAAAGAAATTTGTCCGGAAGAGTTCTTTCAGCTTCCGGAATGCAAATACAGTTGTCCGGATATAAAACCGGTTGGTACAAATCACATGTAATATGTCTTTATTTTCCTTTGGAAATCATCCAAATAGTTCGGGCTGACGGTCAAACTGTGTCCGCCGGTTGTTATTTCATGCCCGTAACTCTTATATCCTGCGATATTGAGTATATGAACGATGACATTCCTGCTTATCTGTACCAAATATGGGGAAATGGTCAAGATCTTGTTTAGCGAACAGCGTTTGTAATATGTTTCTCCTTCTGTCGTTACGACACTGATATAGCCCCTTTGAATCATACGGCTGTCATAGCGGATGTAAGCTATCTCATCTATAGACAGGCGTATTTGAGGATTGATGCTGCTTATCATTCCGGGATTTTCCCGTCTTCTTTCGTTCAATAATTGTGGGAAATATTTATTGACGAACAGAAAACGTATTTTATTATTTTCTCTTGGTTGTTCTTTAGTTGTTTTATACAAACCCATAGCTAAAAATTTTTTTGATGATTAATAAAATTGAACAATAGAAAAACTCAAAACCTATTCATTTTCAAATAAATAGGTTCGCGTGTGGTCCTTATGGGATTCTTCGGTTTGGCTACTGTTGCCGTTCCAAATAAGGGTTCAAGCAAAGGCAATACATGCCCATCCCGGGTAAATTTTTCAATTCCGGGTAATAACTTATTTGTTTTTGAAATGAACGGCATTACTCGCAAGCACTCCCTGCGTAATACTGGGCAATAAATAAACGG
>CAZQPD010000115.1:0-4916 GCA_964595235.1 uncultured Polaribacter sp. | reverse complement strand
CTCCGGCGGCGGTGCGTTGATCACCAAAAACAAAACGGACAAACAAAAAGCCATTTTTTGGGCAACCCAAGCCCGCGATGAAGCGCCACACTACCAACACAGTGAAATCGGTTATAACTACCGGATGAGCAATATCGTCGCCGGTATCGGACGCGGACAAATGGAGGTGCTAAACACACGTATCGAACAACGCCGGGCTAATTTTGATTTTTACCGCGAAGCATTGGGCGGATTGCCCGTAGAAATAGCGCCCCCGGAACCCGCAGGTTTTTTCCCGAACCGTTGGCTGACCACCCTCTTGACGGATTCTTTCCAAACAAGAGAAAAAATCCGTTTGCATTTGGCGGAAGACGAAATTGAATCCCGCCCACTATGGAAACCCATGCATTTACAACCGGTTTTTGCCGATGCTCCGGCGTATGTAAACGGCGTTTCCGGAAATCTGTTCGAAAGAGGACTGTGCCTGCCCAGCGGGTCTAATTTGACTCCGGAGGACAAGGAGAGGATTGCCGGAGCTTTGCGTAGGGTTTTCTTATAAATTTGCCTGTTCAATATTTACAAGGAGAAATATGAAGGAGCAGAAAATACATTATCCCGAAGCAGTGGTACAGCCGGTGTTCGAATACATTTGTAAAGCATCGGATGAATTGGGGTTGGAAACGTATGTGGTAGGGGGGTACGTCCGGGACTTTCTCTTGGAGAGGGAGTCGAAAAAAGATATAGATATCGTAGCGGTGGGGAGTGGAATCGAATTGGCGGAAAAGACCGCATCACTGATGCCCCGGCGTCCGAAGGTGCAGGTTTTTAAGAATTACGGTACCGCTATGCTGAAATTCGGGGATATCCAAGTGGAATTTGTCGGAGCCCGGAAGGAGTCATACAGCCGTGACAGCCGGAATCCCAATGTGGAACCGGGGACTTTGACCGATGACCAAAACCGCCGGGATTTTACCATAAATGCCATGGCTATCAGTCTGAACAATGAGGATTTCGCCCGTTTGGTGGATCCGTTCGGCGGCTGGGAGGACCTGCGCAAGGGCATTATCCGTACCCCACGGGACCCCGGTATTACTTTTTCCGATGACCCGTTGCGGATGTTGCGGGCTATCCGGTTTGCCACCCAACTCGATTTTTTTATCGACCGGGATACTTTGGAAGCCATCCGGCAACACCATGAACGGATAGAGATACTTTCCAAAGAACGTATCGTGGATGAATTGCACAAAATCATCATGACCCGCGAACCTTCTGCCGGCTTTTTGCTGATGGACCATACGGATTTGTTACCACATATTCTCCCGGAACTTACCGCATTGAAGGGGGTGGAGGAGATAGACGGGGAGCGGCATAAGGATAATTTCTACCACAGCTTGCAAGTGCTCGATAATATAGCGCGGCATACGGATAATTTGTGGTTGCGTTGGGCAGCGTTGCTACACGATATAGGCAAGGCGGTAACCAAAAAATTCAATCCGGAGACCGGATGGACTTTCTACAATCACGAATACGTAGGCGGAAAGATGGTTTACCGGATTTTCAAGCGCCTTCGTATGCCATTGAACGACAAGATGAAATTCGTACAAAAGATGGTGACCATGAGTTCGCGTCCTATCAGTATAGCCGGTGAAGTTACCGATTCGGCGGTACGGCGTTTGGTGTTCGATGCGGGTGACCATATCGATGATTTGATGACCCTGTGCGAAGCCGATATCACCACTCGAAACAGCAGGCGGTACCGCAAGTACATGGACAATTTCAAGCGGGTACGTCAAAAGATTGTAGAAGTGGAAGAGCGTGACAGGATAAGGAATTTTCAGCCACCCATCAGCGGAGAGTTGATAATGAAAACATTCGGGATACCCCCTTCGCGGGAAATAGGAATCATCAAGGAAGCCATCAAAGAAGCCATTTTGGACGGGGAGATACCCAATGAGTTCGAAGTGTGTTACGAGTATATGTTGCGCAAAGGCAAAGAGCTCGGATTGCGAGAAGTAAAACCCGGTAAGACGTGAGAAAAATAATTCTGGTATCCGTTGTTATCATTTCCTTGTTGTCTTTTGATAATCAAGGTACCGGCGGAAAATTGCCCGCCGGATTTGTCGCATTGACACCTTCGGAAACCGGAATCCGGGTGGAATTGCGCTATGCGGGTACGCGGAATTTTACCGGGCGTCCCGTTCCCGGATACCGCTGTGATACCGTTTTGATTTTGACCCGTCAGGCAGCAAAAGCATTACGGGCGGTACAGAAGGATTTGGAGACGTCCGGATATGGGCTGTGTGTGTATGATGCCTACCGTCCTGTCCGTTCGGTACATCATTTTGTACGTTGGAGTCTCGATCCGGCGGATACTTTGACGAAGGCGGCATATTATCCGGACATTCCGAAACGCGAATTGTTCGCCCGCGGGTACATAGCCCACCGTTCCGGGCACAGCCGCGGAAGTACGGTAGATCTAACCCTGGTGGATTTGTATTCCGGTGAGGTGGTGGATATGGGTTCCCCTTTTGATTTTTTCGGAGAAATATCCGGTGCGTATTACCGGAAAATAGACGAGAAAGCGCGAAAGCACAGGGCATTATTACGGGCATATATGAGGAAGCACGGTTTTAGGGCTTACGGCAAAGAATGGTGGCATTTTACCTTACGTGGCGAACCTTATCCGGATACGTATTTCGATTTTCCCGTTGATTGTTCCGGTTGAAACAAAAAAGTGATACGGAATGAAATATAAAAACCTTTTCTTGCTTTTATTCGCAGGCACCTTGTTCTATTTTGCCGTGGAATGGGGGCAAAAACTTATATTCTCCGAAAGCACACCAGTTTGGAAACTGATTCTCATCGGTTTTATATCCGCTGTTTCCATATTAATTCCCATCATCAAAAGAAACGGTATGCATACTACCGGATTCCGTCATTTGACCTAATGGCAAACCCGGAAAATACCTTTGAAAGGTTCCGTTCCAGATATGTTTTGGTATGAGCTCCGGGAAAGATTGCAGGAAAAAGGCTATGAGGTAAAAAAGTTTACTAATGGAGAGGAGTTGGTTTTCAATACCAAAATGTGCTTCCGGAGTTTGGGTGAGAATTACAGGGTCACCATGACGGAGCGGGAAATTATATTGCGTTCGAAACCCAGAGCCGGTATAGATTTTTTTGATGATGGCGAAGCCTATCGCAATGTGAACATAATAGAAACCCTGATTGAAAACTTGCTTTCCGGTGTGGGGAAATAGGCTCTGTTGAAAAGTACTTTTTCAATTTTTTACTCTTTCCCGCTATTGTGTAGTCAGTTCCTTTTTTATTATTTCGTCGAATTTGTCGCTTTTGCAAAATGCTTTTGTTTTTTTGTTCAGTTCGATTAATTCCAAATACCCTTTCTTATGTAATTTATATAAATCGGTTCTTGCAGTCTGGTTGGATATACTGAACCTGTTCTCTACCTCTTTTACCGTAAGCAAAATACCGGGTTCATTGAATAACCATTTTAAGATTATGGCTTGCCTTTCATTTATTTCTTTTATTTTCTGAAAATGAATATATTGTCTCCTCTCTTTTATTTTTCTCCGGATATATTCTCTTAAACTTTCAAATGCCAATTTCATCATTTTTATTTTGTAATTGATAAAGTAGGTAATGTCATTGCCATCCATTTCACTATACAGGTATGCCCGGGCGTATTGTGTTTTGCTTCTTGCTATTAATCTTGATATTGACAAATACTCGGTAAGCCAATACCCGTTTTTCAATAAATACCAATAGAATAATGCCCTTGCTGTTCTGCCGTTTCCATCGGTAAATGGGTGAATATATCCAATCATAAAATGAATGATGCAACCTTTTATTACCGGGTGGATAAACTGTTCCTCATTATTGTCATTAAAGAAAACAAACAAATCATTCATCATTTTGGGAATGTTTTGATAACCGGGTGGCGCATGAACAATCTCTCCGTCGATAGCATCAACGACATTTATCTTATTATGAGACCGGTATTTTCCTTCTTCATCCGGATTTTCTAATGTTCGATGTGTTATTAATCTGTGTATTTCAAATAAGGTTTCCTTTGTCAATGTTGTATTTTTGTTCTCTACTATATGCTTTATTGTCAGGTAGTTATTTAGAATCATTTGCTCGGATTTGTTGCCTGGCTTTTTGTTCTTTCTGAGCATGTCTTTTGCTTTTTCCCTTGTCGTTACAGCCCCTTCTATTTGACTTGAAGCAATGGCTTCTTCCATTATTGAACTAATTAAATACCTTTTCTTTTCATCATCAGGTATCATTGATTTTGTTTGTAATTGTCCACCTATGTTTATATCGAAATTGTGCAATTCTTCTTGTATGTGACCGGTTAGATTATAATAAATCTTATATCCTCCGAATGATATTTCTTTTGAGTGAATGCTTCTGCTAAACTTAACCGCACTCCATAATAATTCCGGGTCAATATTATCAGGTGTTTTTATATATTTTACCTTATCCCAATATAGGTATTTGTCATTTATCTTATCAATAATTTCCTTATACTTGTTATTTACAAATAATTTAAGCCCTTCGTTCAGTACGCTTATGTTTTTCCAATCCGGTGCTTTTTCAATCTTTTTCATCCGGTATATATTTTTTACAAAGATATGTAAATATTTCCTAATTTATCCAATATTTGGAAATAATCATGTATTTTAATTTGTGAGAGGAGTCTTTTCAAATAATCCAGGAGTAAAAATCAAAAGATTCCTCACATTCGTTCGAAATGACAGCACGCCCCAACTATCAACTAAAAACTAATAACTATCAACTAAAAAAGTTTTTTCAGCAGACCCTACATACCGGATTGTCTGATGATGCTTTCCAGCACCTGTCCGGTGCAGGAAAAATTCCACGGTTTGTCTTTCCATTCCCCCGCATAATCCACGCCG
>CAZQPD010000114.1:0-11664 GCA_964595235.1 uncultured Polaribacter sp. | reverse complement strand
AATGGCAATAGATAATACGGTCAACGAATTATACTTTTCTTTTGTTTTATTATATAATAGGTCTATATTATTTGTAAAATATAGCAATACAAATAGTAATACTGGAATGAGAATAAAAATAGATATTCTAACTATCCATAGTTTAAATTTCTTTGATAATTTCATTTTGATTATTTTTTTGTTTTATATTGAATTCAGGGATTTTATTTTTTAATGAATGCCAACACTCGCACATCATCATTGTCTAAATTTCCTTTTTATGCGCAAGTTAATAATTTTTCCAAATTTGCCAAAATCAATACCTTCCAGCAGGTTTTGTCTTAATTAGAGTCTGCTGAAAATCACAAGGGCAGCGCGTTCAGAAAATGCCCGGTGGGCATTTTTAGCGAATGAACCTGCCTGCCGCGCGGGCGGAAAAAATTCACCAAATATAAAAGATTTCTCCCTTTGGTCGAAATGACAGCGGTGTCATTCCGAACGAGCGACGTTAGGAGCTTGGAGGAATCTTTTGATAAGAAACGTAGAGGTTAAAACAAAAAGATTTCTCCCTCCGGTCGAAATGACACGCCCCCCAACTATCAACTAAAAACTAATAACTTACAACTATCAACTAATAAAGTTTTTCAGCAGACTCTATTATAACCCGGCACTCCACGTCAGCATCAGATGTCTGCCGGGCATGGGTACCAGGTTTGCCCCGGTATAGTGAAAATCGAGCAAGTTATATGCGGTGATGCTCCATGTTCCCGTACGTGTGCGTAGTACGCCCGTTGCGTTCAGCAGGTGTGTTTCCTCCCCTCCGGGAAATGCCCGGTATTCGTAGCGTAGAGAGCCGGAGAGGAATTTCCGGTAATCCGTTTTCCAATTCAGGCTGACCAGGTGTTTGTACGTATGGAGGAAATACCTTGTCTGCGTACCGGCAGATTCGTCGAGATAGGAATAACCGCCTTCCCACCGGTGGGATAAATATTTGCCGGAGGCGGAATAGCGGAAGTAACAGCCGGCGCCTTGTGCCGTAACTTCGTCGATATTGTCGCACATCCATTTGTCCTGTGCTTCATCACGGACCCAGTCGATAGCCTGGTTTACCTTACGGTAAAAAATACCCGGGCGGATTTCCAGTTTGCCGGTATGGATATGAGCACCCGTGTGGATACCGGAAGCCCTTTCGGGCTCGAGATCCGGGTTTCCCGATTCGGCGGGACTGTTGTAGAATCTTTCGGTATAAGTAGGGTTTCGCGAGGTCAGTCCCATATCGGTATAGAGCCATACATGTGGAGACAGTTTATAGCCGGCATTGATACCGGGAAGGAAAACCACTCCGAAATCGCTCTCGTAGGAGAGCACCATACCGGGCTGAAAGCGGAATTTTTTCCATTTCATATCCTGTTCTGCATAGAGGCGTATGGCGTTCTTCCGGTGGTCGCCGAGGTTGGAGCTCGTTATCACTCCGGGCAAAATTTCAAGCCCCAACCCGCTAGTCCCCAGTTTGCCCGTTACCGTTACATCCGTTTTATAACCGAACAGGTGGGTACTGTGTACATTGTGGTAATATGCCGGGTTATACCGCAGGAATACATAGTCGTCGTGGTTGAATTTCCAGAATACCGTATGTGTCCATTTGGAGTTTTCCGACAGGATATCATACGAAGCCGAGATAAAGGCGGTTTGTGTTTCTTCGTATTGGTCCTTATAATCGGGAGATGCGTAGAATCCGTTGGCTCCGAAAGCCCTCCGGGCAAATGCCGCGGAAATATTGGCCGTGCCTGTACGGTATTTCATAAAATAGCGGTGAATACGATAATCGGAGTTGTACCTGTATCCGTCCGATACCTTCCGGTCGAAAGCGAATAGTACTCCCGAATCCCCGGAATTTCTACTGCCCGATACCGCCCAGCCGTATGTGCCGAATGCCCCGCCTGTCAATTGTACGAGTATGCTGTCGCGGTCGATGTCACGGGTCTTGAACCGGAGCATTCCCGTCATGGCATTTTGTCCGAAAATACGTGCAGCGGGTCCCTTTATTATCTCTATTTGTCCGATGGCTTGTACCGGTAACGGCAGGTTCATATTGTGGTGCCCCGATTGGAGGTCGTTCAGCGGAACACCGTCTATGGCGATTCCCGTCTGTTCGTAATGCCCCCCTTGGATGTACACATCCGATTGAATGTCGCCGGTACCCCGGCGCCGTATTTCCAAACCCGGAACACCGGAAATAAGGTCCTCGATACGTCCCGTATGCCGGAACAAATTTTCCTCCACCCGGATGGGGGTTACCGGTGTGAGGGAATAAGTAAGCGGGTATAGCCTGTGTCCGGTCAGAATGACGGTATCCAGGCGTTCGGCGGTAGCTTCCGGGCTATCCTGCGAAAAAGCGTGAAACAACGTGAGGAAAAATCCCAACAAAATGATTTTACGATACATTCGTAAGCGCGTTTTTTTGAACATGCCGGGCAAAGATACAAATAATGGATAAACGTTAAATATCTATAAATCAAACAAATACAAATATGCCGGTACCTGGTGGAGTCATGCGTCATGGCACCCGGAATAGCAGGAAAATTATTACCTTTATCCCCGCAAATCACATAACGGCATGCAGATAAAAGACATTTTGACATTACTCGAAGAATGGGCGCCACCGGCTTATGCCGAGGATTTCGACAATACGGGCTTGCTGATAGGCAATCGGGAAGAGGAGCTGAAAGGGGTGTTGATAGCACACGATACCACCGTGGAAGTCGTCCGCGAGGCAGTAGAGACCGGTGCGAATTTAATTATATCGTTTCATCCCATTATTTTTTCCGGTATCAAGCGCCTTACGGGGTCGGATTATGTGGAGCGTACGGTGATGGAGGCATTGCGCCACGGAGTCGCCGTTTACGCTTTGCACACCGCTTTGGACAACCGTTCCGATGGGGTGAGCGGTGCCATGGCAGAAGCTCTCGGATTGGAAAATGTAGCGGTATTGGTGCCGCATGAAAGCGTTCTGAAAAAACTAACCGTCTATGTGTGACGGGCGGATGCGGAAAACCTTCGTAATGCCTTGTTCGATGCGGGTGCGGGAAATATCGGTAATTACAGCCGTTGCTCGTTCAATTCCCCGGGTACGGGAACATACCTCCCGGGTGAGGCGGCAAATCCCGTCATCGGTGAGCGCGGCGTATTACAATACGAGCCGGAGACCTCCGTCACCGTGTATTATCGCCGGCATTTGGAATCCCGGATTCTAAAAGCCATGTGGGAAGCGCATCCATACGAGGAAGTGGCGTACGAAATCACCGGATTGGACAACGTTCATCCTCCCACGGGTCTGGGTGTGTACGGGCATTTGCCGGAGGCGGTATCCGGAACGGAATTTCTCGCATTGGTAAAAGACAGGTTCCAAATCGCAGCTTTGCGGCATAGCCCCCTACCGGAAAATACCATACGCAAAGTCGCCCTGCTCGGTGGTTCGGGTGCTTTCGGAATAGGTGCCGCCACCGCCGTAGGCGCCGACGCTTACGTCACTGCCGACCTGAAATACCACGACTTTTTCAAAGCCGGGGAAAAACTCCTTCTGGTCGATGCCGGGCACTATGAAACCGAACGGTTTACCAAAAAAATAATACATGATTATCTTACGAAAAAAATGAGTAATATTGCAGCGCCGGATACCCGTGTGTCCGTACGTATGTCCAAAATCGATACTAATCCTGTAAAAACCTACATATAAGAAACTTATGGCGACAAAAAACATCATCAGCGTAGAAGAAAAGTTGAGAGCCCTGTACGATTTGCAACTCATCGATTCCCGTATCGACGAAATCCGCTTGCTCCGGGGGGAACTTCCCCTACAGATTCAAGATATCGAAGACGATATAGCGGCATACGAAACACGTATCACCAATACGGAGAATGAAATCGAAAATATCTACCGGGAAATCGAAAAGAAAAACCTGGGAATCAAAGAGGCGCAAAAACTCAAGGAACGCTATATCAAACAACAAAATGAGGTGAGGAACAACCGCGAGTTCATCTCATTGGAGAACGAAATTGAGTATCAGGACTTGAATGTACAGGGATATGAGAAAGATATAGCAAAATTAAAAGTAGCGATAAGTGAAAAGAAAGAATTGATAGAGGAAACATTGCAAAAAATCGAAGAAAAAAAAGCTCTGCTCAAACAGAAGAAAGACGACCTGGAAGATATATTGAAAGAAACGGAACGCGAAGAAGAAATTTTGCGCAAGGAATCCGAAAAATTCAGAAAAGTTCTCGATAAGCATTTGCTGATAGCTTACAATAAAATCAGAAGCAAAGTCCGTAACGGGCTGGCTGTGGTTACCGTCGAACGCGGTGCAGCCGGAGGGTCGTTTTTCGCCATTCCTCCGCAGAAACAACTCGAAATACGCGAACGTAAGAAAATTATCATCGACGAGCATAGTGGCAGGATATTGGTAGATACCGAACTCGCCGCCGAAGAACGCGAAAAGATGGAGAAACTCATAGGCAAGTAAGCTTGTACCGGCCCAAATATTCTCAATGGGATAAATAATATAGAAGCATTTTCGTGATTTCCGGCAGACCCTGAATAAACCGTCCCTTTGAAACAACACCATATATATTATTGAGCACTACTGTCAAACCATATCGGGATTCCGGCGAATCGAAAAAACAACAAGTCACCCGTATGTTCGACGGCATATCCGGCACCTATGACCGGCTGAACCGCTTTATCACTTTTGGTATCGACCTGAAATGGCGCCGGCGTATGATGAAATACGTCGCTGAAACCAAGCCCGGGAAAATATTGGACATAGCCACGGGTACCGGTGATTTACTATTGCTGGCGGCTGAAAAAACCCGTGCCGGTGAGATTACCGGCGCCGATATTTCGGAAGGTATGTTGGAGATAGGAAAGCGGAAAGTAGCGGAATCCCCCTACCGCGACAGGATCAAATTACAATTGGCTGATGCGGAGGACTTGCCTTACGGTACCGGATATTTTGATGTGGTAACCGTAGCTTTCGGCGTGCGTAATTTCGAGGACCTCGACAAAGGTCTGAACGAGATAAAAAGGGTATTGCGTGCCGGTGGCAGGCTGGTGATATTGGAGACCTCCGTTCCCGGAAATGCCCTGATACGCCGGTTGTACAATTTCCATTCGCGCTACCTGCTGCCCCGGATGGGGAAAATATTCGCCGGGGATGCCACGGCATACCGTTACCTGTCGGAATCGGCAAAAAAATTTCCATACGGGCAGGCATTCCACAATAAATTGACCGGAACGGGGTTTATTAATGTACAAACACTACCGCAAACCTTTGGCGCGGCTGCCATTTATATCGCGGAAAAACCTTCGGAGTCATGAAAAACAGGTTGTTGTTCATCATATTGATTTTCGGACATTTACTCGTTTTTGCCCAGCGGAACAAGATAGAACATTTGTCCAATTTCGACCGGGCTCCTCTGCGCTGGGGGTTCTATTTGGGGCTGAACATGATGGATTATCATATCGAATACCGCAAGCCCGTCCAGTTTTCCGGTGCTTATGTGGAGACGGAACCGCATCCCGGATTCAACCTGGGGCTTATCGGTGATATGCGCTTGCACCGCAACATCAATTTACGTTTGGAACCCGGCTTGTTGACCAATTCCAAAACTTTGTATTTCAGGCATTTGCCAAATGAAATAGACAGTGTACGCAAGGCGAGCGGTACGTATTTGCACGTCCCTTTGCTCTTACAATTGAGTACCGACCGCATTCTGAATGTTCGCCCGTACATCGTGGGCGGTATCGCATACGATTATAATTTTTCCAGCAATTTTCACAATCCCAACGACAACGCCGGCGGGGAATTCCGTATGCAGAAGCACAATTATATGTACGAGATAGGCTTGGGGATGGATTTTTATTTCTATTATTTCAAATTTTCACCATCCATACGCGGAGTGTTTGCTATGAACAACGAGTTGAAATACGACGAGGATCCCAATAGCCCGTGGACCGCCCCCGTGGATTTTTTCGGTACCCGTGGAGTCTTTTTACGGTTGACTTTCCAGTAGTGCGGGATGGGTTGTTTGTTTTCTGTCATTTCGACCGGAAGGAGAAATTTTTTGTAGTTGATAGTGGATAGTTATGAGTTGATAGTTGGGAGTGCGGTTCTTGTGGTTTCCGGCAGGGTTCCATCATTCCGGCAGGTTTCGCAGATACTCACCGTATTCGTTTTTTATTTCCCCGGCGAGGTTTATCAGCTGTGAACTGTCGATATAACCCATCCGCCATGCCACTTCCTCTATTGCCGCTATTTTCAATCCGGTTCTTTTTTCAATGGCTTTGACGAATTCCGTGGCTTCGGTAAGTGCTTCCACGGTACCCGTATCCAGCCAGGCATATCCCCGGCTAAACCGTTTTAGGGACAAGCGTCCGCGTGAGAGAAACTCCCGGTTTACCGAAGTGATTTCCAGTTCGCCGCGCTGTGAGGGGCGTACTTTTTTTGCGATATCCACCACTTCGCCCGGATAGAAGTACAAGCCTACCACGGCGAAGTTGGATTTGGGGTGCCGGGGTTTTTCTTCGATACTTATGACCTTTCCGTCTTCCCCGGTTTCAGCTACGCCGTACCTTTCCGGGTCGGGGACGGTATAGCCGAAGATAACGGCGTTCCGGGTGTTTTTTACTTCTGCGACAGTGTTTTGAAGGAGTTTGCTGAAACCCGAGCCATAGAAAATATTGTCTCCCAGTACCAAGCATACGTCATCACCGCCTATGAAATGTTCTCCGATGACAAAGGCTTGTGCCAGTCCTTCGGGTTTTGGCTGACTGGCATATTCTATGGTAATACCCAATTGGTGTCCGTCGCCCAGCAGTCTCTCGAATCCCGGCAGGTCATGAGGGGTGGAGATGACGAGAATGTCGCGGATACCCGCCAGCATCAGAACAGATAGGGGGTAATAGATCATGGGTTTGTCGTACACGGGTAGTAACTGCTTGGACACCGCCCGTGTCATGGGGTATAACCGTGAGCCGGTACCACCGGCGAGAATAATGCCTTTCATTTGTAAAGGGTTGAGAGCAAGGGAATTACTATATCAGTCTTTTTTGTTATACAATAGGTTCCGCTTCTGCGGAATGAAAACACGATATTTTTGAATGATAAAAATGCACGATTTTTTCGATAAAACCTCGATTTTTCTTGCGTTTTTTCATCAATATATTTGTGTAATTGAGTATCCTTCACGTGTTTGAGAGTTTTTAGCAGACCCTGTTTATACGTTGACGAAATCCAGCACTATTTTTCCGCTGGGGACTTCATTCTTGTCGAATTCACGGTGTCCTACCAGAAAGGCGATGATATCCGCACGGTGGTAGGCTTCGTGTACGGGCAAGTTGTCGAAATCCTCGAGTTTTTCTACATTGGGTTCCACTACTACGAGGTCGAAACCTTGGGTTTTCAGTGATTGGGCGACATATAGCGAAGGGGATTCGCGCATATCGTCGATATCGGGTTTGAAAGCCAGTCCCATGGCGGCTATTAAGGGGCGCCGGTGGTGTTCTTTTTCGAACAGGAGTGCGGCATTTTTAATTTTTTCTATTACCCATTCGGTCTTATAACTGTTGATTTCCCGTGCCATACGGATGATGCGGGCTTCTTCGCTGAACTCGGAGACGATAAACCAGGGGTCCACGGCGATGCAATGACCACCGACGCCGGTACCCGGGCGGAGGATTTGCACCCGCGGGTGTTTGTTAGCCAGCCGTATCAATTCCCATACGTCGATACCTGCTTTGTCGCTGATGATGGAGAGTTCGTTGGCAAAGGCGATTTGGACATCGCGTGAGGAGTTTTCCACGAGTTTTACCATTTCCGCCGTGCGGGCATTGGTAGCGTATAGTTCGCCTTTGACGAAGTTCCGGTAGAACCCAATAGCTTTCCGGGTGGATTCCTCGTCGATACCTCCGATAGCGCGGTCGTTGTGTTCCAATTCGTAGATAATTTTTCCGGGTAGTACCCGTTCGGGGCAATATGCCATGTAGAATTTATCTTTCAGTTCCGGCCGTTCGCCGAGGATGAGTTTTTGCATTTTCTCGGTGGTGCCTACCGGGCTGGTGGATTCTATTATGACCAGGTTGCCTTCTTTCAAATGCGGAATGATCGTACGGGTGGCGGTTTCCACATAGGAGAGGTCGGGATGGTGGTTTTCCCGTACCGGTGTAGGAACGGCAATGATGAACACATCCGCCGGTTCCGGGCTGGAGCCGGCTTTTAGATACCCGCTTTTTACGACGTGTTTTACCAGTCCTAACAGGTCGGGCTCTACGATGTGAATTTTCCCTTGGTTGATAGTGTCCACTACGTCCTGAACGACATCTACACCGTGAACATATATCCCTTTTGAAGCGATTAATGCTGCGGTGGGCAAACCGATATATCCGAGTCCTAAAATGTTTATTTTCATAGATTTAATATAAGTTTTTGAATTAAATGCCCAGGATTTTTGCGTCAATAAAAAATTCGGAATGAACGTCTATCGAGTACTCGTTCAGGGTAATTTCGTCGATGGTGGTCTCCACCCGGAGGGAAATTTCGTCTTTTTTGACGTATTCGGTCAGGTCGGCTCCGGTAGGTTCGAGTTCCAACACTTTCAGTCCGTCGGGGATGGAAGAGCGGGTAGCCATTAGTATTTCGTCCAGACCTTCAGCACTGATGTAGATATTGACCGATTCGAGGAAGTTGAAATTTCCATTGGAAGGCGTGTCGATGCTCATGGTCATTTTGGTCAGACGGGCTTCCTCTACGAGGTCTTTGTTGGTGTTGTTGTTCTCGAATACGCTTTCGCTGTTGGTCTCGACGGAGGGGATGGGGATGTTCAGGGGTATGGAAGGTATTACCGGGATAGGGTCGATGCTTATCTGTTCGTCCACATCCAGGGTGAAATGTGTCAATTCGTCGATTTTCTCGCAAGCAATCAGACCGGTGACGGCTAATAAGAGGATGAGAAACTTTTTCATAATATTTTTTTTGAAATGAAATAAATAAATTAGTGGAAACATGCAAAAGTACGAATAATTATGCTAAGAATAAGAAAAGGGGTGGAGGATGCAGGAGTCAAAAAGGATAATTGATTCCCAGGTTCAGGACTGGGTTCAGGTAGTTTTTGTTCAGCCAGCGTTTTCCCGGTTTTTCGTAGGGGATATAAGTTTTGAACCCGAAGTCAGTGCGCAGGATAAGGAAACTGAAATTGTAGCGTATTCCCACGCCGGTGCCCAGTGCGAGTTGCGAGAGGGAAGAGAATCCACGGAACCGCGCTTGGTCGCTTACCAGCTCCAGCCCCCGTGTGTCCCAAATATTTCCTGCATCGGCGAATAATGCACCCATAAAATTGCCGATGACATCGAAGCGGTACTCGAGGCTGCTGATGAATTTCATATTGCCTACGTTGAATTCCAATCCCGAATGTTCGCTTCCCGGTCCCAATTCATATATCTGCCAAGCCCTGATGTCGTTGGGTCCTCCTGCGAAGTAGCTCCTGCTGAAGGGTATGGCGTCTGAATTTCCATAAGGGAAAGCGAGTCCGAGGCTGGCTCTGAAAGCGAGGACGCCGTTTCCCGGGAGTGCCCAATAGCGCCGGTAATCCAGGTCTGTTTTGATATATTGTGCTATATTGATGCCGTTGAGTTGTTTGGGTGTATCTGTGTCTGATTCCGGCAGGATGGAACAGAGGAGAAGCCCGGAAGTAGTGAAGTTGAATTTGAAAAAATGGTAATCCGCATCGGTATAGACTTTTTGAGTGTTATATGTAAATTGGTAAGAGGATGCAGGTACGAGAATGTCTTCGGTGATGATATCGAAGCGTTGTTTTACATTTTGTGCCAAGCGGTACGCATCCGGGTCGGTTTGCGCCAGGTTTTCATCCTCCAGTACCAGGGTCATGAAGTCATTTACAGGTTCGAATGAAGTTTGGTCCTGGTAGTATTCTTCGTATATTGTTTCCAGTTTTCTGCGTTCCGAGCGGTAAATGTCGAAGAATGAATTTGTATTGAGGTTCCTGATATATTGTGCGTTGAAAATTTCCAGGTGGTGGTTGAAGTGTTTGGCGGGATTCCAATCGTATTGGTAGATAAAGGAAAAACGTTCTTTGTCCAATCCGATATTCTTTTGGTTGCTGTATCCCGTTTGGATGGTGGTCAGGGGTGACATTTGGTTTTTTTTGTTTTTATGCGTCAGCGGATTGGGGAAGAACCCGGGGATTTTGTATTTGATGTCCACACCCCATTCCAGTGCGTTGAAGAATCCTGAAGAGGTGTTTTCGTTTTGTATGAGGCTGCTGTAGAAAGACCCTTTGACGGCGAATTGGAGGTTTTCGCCGCCTTTGTTCAGGTTGCGGTTCAGCAATGAAGCCCTGCCCGATATACCGAAGGGTTTGATGTTCTCGTGGGTGGTTTCTCCTTCGGCTTTGAACGAATAGCGGTTCTGTGGTGTCAAGAAGATACGGGCGGTGAGGTATTTGTCGTCTTCTTCTGTGAAGCTGATTCTTATGGATTTGAAATTGTTGAGGTTGCGAAGGTGCTTGCGGGTACGTTCCACATTGAGGTCGGAATAGACATCTCCGGGGGTGATGAAGATGTATTTGTCCAATTTTTTCGGATTGTAAATCCGTTCTCCCGATGCCAGATAGTCAATGCCGTTGTACCGGATGCTATCGTTGGGGGTTAGGTCCTTGTTTTGGAAGGAGTAATCCGTATAGACTTTTACATTCCGGATTTTCATGATACGGTAGGGTACGCTTTGTATCGAGTCGCCCTGGTCGATGATACGGTCGGCGATATCGAGTAGTACGGAAGTCTTACCGGTATTTTGGATGGTGTCTATTTCGAAAAAACCGATGGCAAAACGTGAGAAGTGATAGACGCCGGCATTGCGAAACAGCCGGGTGAGCCGTGCGGCTTCTTCTTCCAGGTTTTTGCGCCGGTAGATTTGACCTTTCCGGATCAGTGATCCCTTGCGGTAGATCCGGTACAGGGAGTCGATAACCGGGGAGGCGATATGGACTTTCAGGGAATCGATATAGGTAGGTTTTCCCTTGTGGATGTAGTAGTTGACTTTGCCTTTTTTGTTTCCCGTGGTATCGATGCGGTAGGTGACATGTGATTTGAAATATCCCAGGTCGATAAGGCGTTTTTTCAGGTTTTCCGCTGTTTGCCGGGTTTTGTCCATACTGATGATGACAGGGGGTTCGCCTTTTTCGATAGCCCATTGGTTCAGGTTTTTTCTGAACCGTACATAGGATTTGGCTTGTTTGTAAGAGAAAATCCGGGTAAACCAATGCGAGGTGTCCCGGTATTTGGTGAGGCGTGCATCCCATTTCCGGATGTAATCCGGGTTGTGCAAGTTGAACACATGGAGTTTGAACCGGAAAATATTGCCGCTGTTGGGGCGTTGGATGAGGTAGGGGTACAACTGCCGGGTATCTTTTTTTCCGTCGTCGATATGTATTTTGTTCTTGACGAGTAAGAGCTTATTATCCGGCACATATTTAGTACTTTTACAGCCTGTAACGATCAGGGACAGAATAAAGATATATAGATAAACCGTTTTTCGCATTTGCAAATGTGCCGTTTTCGACCACCAAAAATATAACTTTTCTATGGCAACGAAAAAAGATATTCAGTTGATACGT
>CAZQPD010000113.1:0-5444 GCA_964595235.1 uncultured Polaribacter sp. | reverse complement strand
ACCAGTTCGGCGCCGAATATGCAAAACCCCGCAAGTTCAAGACCAAGACCAAAGGAGCGCAAGAAGCACACGAAGCCATACGCCCTACCGACCCCGGCAGGGAACACCTAAGCGAGAACAACGATATGAACAAGTTGTACTCACTCATCCGCAAACGCACATTGGCTTCCCAAATGAGCGACGCCGTACTGGAAAAGACCAAAGCGGAAATAAAAAACAACCGCAACAAAGAGATTTTCATAGCCGAAGGTGAAGTAGTCAAGTTTCCCGGTTTTATGAAAATTTACAAAGAAAGCCCCGGCGATGCCCAACCCGAAGAGAAAACGGGCAGCCTGCCCCAACTGGACAAAGGCGAAACGGTAAAAGCCGGGAAGATCACCGCTACCGAAAAGTACTCCGTTCCGCCTCCCCGATATACCGAAGCTTCACTGGTACGCAAACTCGAAGAACTCGGCATCGGACGCCCTTCTACCTACGCCCCCACCATATCCACCATACAAAAAAGAGGATATGTGGAAAAATCCAATCCCAAAGGCATTTCGAGGGAGGTTAACATTTTGACCTTGTCGAACGGTAAAATTTCCCAAAAAAAATCAAAAGAGAACCAAGGCAGTGGCAAAGGAAAACTCATACCTACCGATACGGGCAGGGTGGTAAACGACTTTCTCGTCATGCATTTTGCCGATATTCTCGATTACGGATTTACAGCCGAAGTGGAAAACCGCTTCGACCGCATTGCCATAGGCAAAGAACAATGGACCCGGGTGATAGAGGATTTCTATTCCGGTTTTCACAAGACGGTGGAACAAGTCTCCAAAGCCGATATCAAAGCCAAAGGCGAGCGTCTGCTCGGAGTCGATCCGGAGAGTGGGAAAAACGTATATTCGAAAATCGGGCGTTTCGGTCCCATGATACAAATCGGTGAAGCTACCGACGAGGAAAAACCGAAGTTTGCCAGCCTTCCTTCACATCTCAATATCCGTAATGTCACTCTGGAACAAGCCCTGGAACTGTTCAAACTGCCCAAAACTTTGGGACAATACAGGGATAAAGATATCATCGTATCGAACGGGCGTTACGGTCCTTTCGTGAAATGGGACGGATTGTTCGCCTCATTGCCGAAAGGCAAAACCCCCAACGACATCAGCCTGGACGAAGCCATCGCATTGATAGAGAAAAAAATCAAAGACAATGCGCCGGTAGCCCAATTCCGGGGCAAAGACGTTTTCAAAGGCAAAGGGCGGTTCGGACCCTTCCTGAAATGGAATGATTTGTATGTCAACGTACCCAAGACATACGACTTCGACAATTTGAGCGATGAAGATATAGAAAAACTCATCGAGGCAAAACTGAAGAAAGACCGTGAAAAGATCGTTTACCAATGGGATGATGCGGGCATCCGCGTCGAAAAAGCCCGTTGGGGACAACACGTCATCATCCGCGGTAAGAAAAAAGTACGCTTGCCCAAGACGTTCGACATAAAAACACTCACCGTACAAAAAGCCGAAGAACTGCTCTCCGGCAAAAAGTAAAATCGGATGGAAGCACTCTATTACATCAATCCGGTGGACGATAGCTTGCAGGAATACCTTCTGGAACTTCCGGAAGATAGTTTCGGCAAAAGCATAAGCATTCGTACTTCCGACCTCGAGATAGAAATACCACCCGAAAGCATCGTGATAGTAGGCGTACCCGAAGATAGAAATGCCGTAAATAACCCCGGAACCGGCTTGCACCTCACTTCGCTACGGAAAGAGCTGTACAAATTCTACTCCGGCAATTGGCATGTGCCCGTATTCGACCTGGGTGACATACGTACCGGCGCAGGTGTCGAAGATACCGGTTCTATCGTCCGGAGGATAACTCATCATTGTATCTCCAACAAAATTATCCCCATATTCATCGGGGGCAGCCATGCGATCACTTATGATCTGTACAGGTCCTACGACGATACAGGAATTCCGGTGAATTTGAGTCTGATAGACCCGTTGTTCGATCTGGGCAAAGACCCGGCGGAGTTCCATTCCCGTTCTTTTCTACACCGTATCATATTAGAAGAACCGCATAACCTGGCTAATTTAACCCACCTGGGTTACCAGACATTTGCCAATTCGCAGAATGAAATAGAATTGATGAAAAAACTGATGTTCGACATTTACCGGTTAGGTGAAATCAAACATCATATCGAGCTATCCGAAGCCGTACTTCGTGAAAGTCATATCGTGAGTCTCGACCTGGGAGCTGTGCGCAGAAGCGATGCTCCCGGCAATAACAACGGCATGGTAAGCGGTTTTACCGGAGATGAAATATGCAGTATCGCCCGTTATGCCGGACTTACCCACCACGTTCAGGTGTTCGGAATATTCGAATACAACGAGCGTTATGACAGGGACAACATCACAGCGGGTCTGGCGGCACAAATCATCTGGTATTTCATTGAAGGCATCAACTACCGGATAGAGGAATACCCGGCGTATCATCCGGAAGAGTTCAAGAAATACATGGTTCCGGTGGATGATAACACGTTGATTTTCATAAAAAGTAACCGTACGGGAAGGTGGTGGATTAATATTTTGACCGAAGAGGATAATAATATAAAGAAATATTCGTTAGTACCTTGTACCTACCGGGATTATCTGTCTGCGACAAGCGGCGAAGTGCCCGAAGTATGGTATAAAAACCGGATATTGAAAACAAAAACTTAAAATTACAAACGTTTTTTTGATAATTAAAAAATTTGATTTACGTTTGCATTTCAATTTGAAAACAAAAATATGTGTAAGAACATGAGAAAAATATCGGCAATCATCCTACTGGTAATTCTTACGGCGGCAACCGGTTGTAACAGTTCAATGACCAAGGGGGAGCTCGTCGGAGCACGTACCGACAGCAAGTGGTATGACGAAACGCCTTACGGCATGGTCAAAGTACCCGGAGGTACGTTCACCATGGGAAAACAAGATGAAGATGACATGGGCGCCCTCAACACACCCGCGCGTACCGTTACCGTACGTCCTTTCTATATGGATGAGACGGAAATTACTAACAGCGAGTACAAGCAGTTTGTTTTCTGGGTACGCGATTCCATCGTGAGGACCAAATTGGCAATATTGGCTGATGAACTCAACGGTGGCGAACATGTCAAAGACGGGCCTTTGGCAGACTACCAGTTCCAGGATACCGCCGGAGCCAAGAACGTCTATGCCCGTTATATGTTTGAAAATTACGGAAGTCTGGGAGATGTCAATTCTCCAACGATGGGACGTTTTTTGGATTGGAGTGAAGAATTGATATGGGACAGGAGTGAATTTCCCAGCATGGAATACGCCGAAGTCATGGACTCCATGTACCTTCCCATCGAAGAAAGCTTTGACGGAAGCCGGATGATAGACGTACGTAAATTAAAGTATGCATATGCATGGCTGGATGCCGAAGCAGCAGCCAGGAAAGGTACTACCAGAAAGGAACAAATTATCAAAGAAGTGGTAGAAGTATATCCCGACACTACCGTTTGGGTAAAAGACTTTACTTATTCATATAACGACCCCATGCACCAGGATTATTTCTGGCATCAAGCATATGCCGACTATCCTGTTGTGGGTGTCAATTGGTACCAAGCACAAGCATTTTGCCATTGGCGTACCAAGTTGAAAAACGATTATTTAAAAAGTCGCAAGCACGCCAGCCGGGTGCCGCATTTCCGTCTTCCGTCGGAAGCAGAATGGGAATATGCGGCCCGTGGCGGTCTCGAGTATGCCAAATACCCTTGGGGTACCCCCTATACGACCAGCGACAGGGGATGTTTCCTGGCTAATTTCAAACCCGCACGGGGAGATTATGCCGTGGACGGCGCCCTCTATACCATGGAAGCAAAATCTTATAACAAAAACGGTTACGGACTCTATAACATGGCTGGAAACGTCTCCGAATGGACAGGTACCGCTTATAATGAGAATTCGTATTATTTAGGTTCCACCATGAACCCAAGTGTAGAAGACCGGAAAAACCACCGGAAAGTCATTCGTGGCGGTTCATGGAAAGATATCGCTTATTTCATAGAAGTCAGTACACGTGATTACGAATACGCTGATTCGGCACGAAGCTATATAGGCTTTAGAACAGTACAAGACTATCTGGGAACCAACTTGTCAGGAAAATAAAATCTAGCACAATAAATCAAATCAATATTAACTCACAAACTAAAATTCTATTAAAATGGCAAAACAGTCAAGAACAATGAAACGCTTTTTCCACATGGCATACAGTTTTGGTGCTTCTATCGTAATCTTAGGTGCACTGGGTAAAATACTTCACATATCGATATTAGGAATACCCGGTGGTGTCCTGCTTATGATAGGACTGGGTGTGGAAGCCTTTATCTTCTTCCTCTCTGCTTTCGAACCCATAGAAGAAGAATTGGATTGGTCTTTGGTTTATCCCGAATTAGCCGGTGGAACAAGTAAATCAGCTCCAAAGAAAGACCCCGAAGTTCTTTTGTCTCAAAAATTGGATAACTTGTTGAAAGAGGCTAAAATAGACAGTAATTTATTAGCCAGCTTATCAGAGAGTATCCAGAACTTCAAAGGTGCGGCAGAGCAAATCCAGCCGGCTGTGGATTCTATAGCTGCAACCAACAAGTACAGCGAGCAATTATCATTAGCTGCTTCACAAATGGAGTCGCTCAACAGCCTGTACAAACTCCAATTGGAAAGTACCAGCCGTCAAGCGCAAATCAACGAAGAAATTACCCATAACGCTGCGGCGCTGAAAGAACAAATGGAACAAATGGCAAGAAGCCTGCAAAACCTCAACCAGGTTTACGGAGGAATGCTATCGGCAATGAACAGAGGTTAAAAATAAATTGTTCCACTCAAATTCATTAATGCTAAAACCAGAAAATAATGGCAGGAGCTAAACTATCACCCCGGCAGAAGATGATTAACCTCATGTACTTGGTATTCATCGCCATGCTCGCTATGAACATGTCGAAGAAGGTACTATCGTCTTTCGGACACACCATGGAAAAACTGTCGGAAAACAACATACGTGTCAACAACAACAACGCCGGCATATTGGAAAACTTATCCAAGAAAGCCACCGAAGAACCGGCAAAATATCAATCCAAATACGAGAAAGCCCAAAAAGTAAAAAAACTCTCCGATGAATATTACAACTACTTGCAAGGCGTCTGGGACAAACTGCGAGAGCATGCTAAATCAGACGATTATGAGGAATGGGATTCGGATGAGCCGGTAAACAATTTGTTTTTTGCTAAAGACGGAAAATTATCTCCCGCAGGGCAAGAATTTTTGGATAATATGATCAATTACCGTGAAAAAATAAGCGGATTGGTGAAAGATAATGCTTTGAAAGAACAAATCTTGAAACGTTTCGCCACAGACGATGAGCCTTCAGGCAGTAATAAAAAGAAACTCATTCCGTAT
>CAZQPD010000112.1:0-12087 GCA_964595235.1 uncultured Polaribacter sp. | reverse complement strand
TGTCGAAGAAGCTGTTAAAGTGCTATACGATTGGCTACGTTAGGATCTGCTGAAAAACTTTTATAGTGGATAGTTGTGAGTTTTTAGTGGATAGTTGGGGAGCGCTGTCATTTCGACCGGAGGGAGAAATCTTTTGTAGTTGATAGTTGTGAGTTATGAGTTGATAGTTGGGGCGCGCTGTCATTTCGACCGGAGGGAGAAATCTTTTGTAGTTGTAAGTTGATAGTGTTTAGTCGATAGTTGGGGCGCGCTGTCATTTCGCTACGGAGCGGTAGTGGTAAGGAAAATCTTATTATTCACATTTCCTATACGCTCTGCCCCCCTTATTTTCAGCAGACCCTTTTTACTCCTTGGCTTCCGGCTCTTCCGGGGTATCTTCATTTCTCTCATCCTCGATACCGTACTGTTCTTTTGCCAATTGTTGCATATCTTCGTGCCGGTCGGTTTCGTCAATAATTTCAAATCCGAGCAGGGTTTCGATAGCATCTTCCTGTGTGACCAAGCCACTCACGGAACCGTATTCATCGCGTACCAAAGCTATATGTTCCTTATGCTCTATCAGCATTTGAAACAAATCGGAAACTGATGTATTTCTCTGGGTAACCAATAGCGTACGTTCGAGGCTTTTGAGTTTTTTCTCCCCTTTACCCTTGATCATGGCTTCGAATATTTTGTCTTTGAGCACATAAGACGAAATATCGTCCGGGTCTTCGTCGTACAGAGGGATACGGGAAAAGCGAATATCGGGATTTTCTTTTAGGAAATCTTTGATTTTCAAATTCTTGTCAGCCGTAAACATTACTGACCTGGGTGTCATGATATCATTGACCGGTGTCTCGTTGAAGCTGATAATATTTTTGATGATATTGCTTTCCGTCTCTTCGAATACGCCTTCTTCTTCAGCTATTTCCGCCATGACTTCGAACTCCTCACGGCTAAATACACTGGTAACATTATCTTTGTTCTTCCCGATTACCCTGGTGGTAAATAACAAAATGGTGAGCAACCCCGTGTATTTCAGTACAGAAACAAAAATATTCAAGACGATGGTAACGAATTTTGCCAGTTTTTTCCAATAAATGGCACCTATCGTCTTGGGGATAATTTCGGAAACGAGCAAAATCATCAAAGTCATCACGGCAGAAACGATGAATACGTGATTGTTCCCGTCACCGAAAACTTTTTCGGCTTGCACCCCGACCAGTAAGGCACCGGCTGTATTAGCCACAGTATTTATCGTAAGCAATGATATGAGGGGAACGTCGATATTTTCTTTGAATTTCTCCAGTCGCAAAGCGTATTTTTTCCCTTCTTGCTTTTCAATGTTAATAAAAGCAGGCGAAATGCTCAACAAGGTCGCTTCAACTATGGAACACAAAAAAGAAAACGAAATGGATAAAACGGCGTAAAAAATAAGTAGCCCCATTCTTGGTTGCTTATATCAATCGAGTGCAAAAATACATATTTTTTTTAGATGCAGGGCGGAAGGAAATATCCGGCTGTTTTACACATCTTTACTAACTTAATACCAAGCAAACAATTTCTCCACCCCACTGTATTGCAATTGCAAACCCACGGAATAATCCAGATGGTCTTTTACCGTATTTCCGGGTATTTCCGGTGTAGGGTTCGAATAGTAATTTTGGTAATAAGCTTGAAAATCCAGCTTGAATTTCAATCCTTTGGCTAATTCTTTATCATAAGACAACCCGGCAGTGAGTAAGCTCCTTACCGGATCGGTATATCCGTCGTGAATGGGTATTTCTCCTGTATCCGTGATTTGTGAAACACATTGATACATATCATCGCCATGGGGCGAAATAAAATGATAACCGTACCAATGACCTGCATGTAACCGCCACCCTCCGTAGCGGATTCCCGCGTTGCTGTACCAGGCATAACCCTCGTCGAAAGGGAGTTCCAATACCGACGCATCAGATGCAAAATATATGAAATGAAGTTTTCCGGATAGCGTAATATCCTTACTTGCAGAATATTGCAAATCCACTCCCGGAGCCAAATGCCACATGGTATAGACCTGTCTTTCGCCGCCTGAGGAGATATTGATTTGCCCTCCTTTGTGGTATAAAGTGTTTTGCAGCGAAGCTGCAACTTCCGTACGCCCCGAACGGAGCAAGCGGAATTCCGCCGTCATCCCGTTGAAAATAACTTCGTTATGCGAATCACCCTTATCGATAAAACGCTCCCAGTCGAGCCATACATCACAGCGGAAATGCTTCTTCTCCAGAAGGTATTGCAGCCCTTGTTCCACAGAGCGGGTATCGAAAGAATTTTCGACTCCCATCAACGGTTCAATCAATCCGTGCCTGCCGGAATTTTCCAAATTTCCCAGAATAAAACGGCTGCCGTTCCTATAATAGGTAAACCTGAAATACGGCAATGCTTCGACACGTCCCGTTCCCCAATACTGGTGCAAGAATATCCCCCCTGCCAGGGAAATGCCGTTACCCGTCCGGTAATCCAGAACCGGGGTAAATCTATGTCCGAGCCATGTATAGCCGTCGGCGATATGATTGAAATACTCGTTATTCTTTATATAACCGAGGTATCCGAAATCGAAACCCAAACGGTGAACCTCTCCGGAAATTTGGGAAAAGGACGGTGTAAATGTACATAGGAAGAGTACAGGAATTAGAAACTTTTTCATACGGCAAAATAACGAAAAAAAATAAAAAACACGTTTTCACGGATGCGGGCAATAAATGTAAATTATAGCTGTTACTATATTGAACATAAAAAAATTCATAAATTTGCATTTTATTCCGGGATGAAGAAAATCGTATTATTGCTAATAGGCGTTATCATATTTACCTCTACCAATGCACAATGGTTGTACGAAGCGGGGGTATTTATCGGAGGGAGTAATTACAGCGGTGATATAGGCAGGGAAATGTTCATTTATCCGAACCGTCTGGCTGGAAGTTTTATCATTAAGCGAAACCTCAACAGCAGGATTTCCCTCCGTGCGACGGGCAGTTATTTGCCTTTGCACGATGACGATGCTTTTTCGTCGAACGAAGTGAGGAGGTTCAGGAACTTAAGGTTTACCAACCGTGTCATCGAAGCGGCATTGGGGGTTGAGATTAATTATTGGGATTACGATATTACACGGCAGTATCAAGGCATCACCCCGTATTTGTTTCTCGAAGCGGGGGCATTTTATTACCACACCGTATCCGGAGGCACGACTAATGCTTACGTCTATTCCGAGCGTATCTCCTACACCCTTCCATTCGGCATCGGCATCAAATCACGGATATACAAGCGCCTGTCGGCTTCGGCAGAAGTCAGGGCGCAATATACTTTGGTCGATGATTTGGACTATAACAACCCGAACATTCCATCCTTACGCTTTGGAAATCCCAATACCAACGACTGGTACTTCTTTTCCGGCATCTCGCTACATTATTCCTTCAAGAGGCCGCCATGTGCCGTAGAACCGAGATATTGAAAAAATGTGAATAAGTCCCTGCAAAAGGTTTGAATATCTTAATTAATCAATGTAGATTTGCAGGCTATATCCACCGAATAGATGACAAAAGCAAAAAAACAGGAAAACCGGTATGACTTTGCTAACGGGAATGTTCCCCGTCATGTAGCCATCATCATGGATGGTAACGGACGCTGGGCGAAGTCGCGCAACCGTCCCCGCGTTTTCGGTCATCACAGCGGTGTGGATTCGGTCAGGAAAGTTGTAGAAGCTGCCGCCGAAGCAGGAGTGAAAATTTTGACCCTCTACGCCTTCTCCACCGAGAACTGGAGCCGCCCCAAACAAGAAGTCGATACCCTGATGAGTCTGTTATCACGTTCGCTGAAGCAAGAACTGAAAAAACTCCAAGAGAACAACATCCAACTCCGCGCTATCGGCGATCTGTCACAATTACCCGCCAAGGTCAGACAAGAACTCGAAGAAGTCATCAGCAGTACCGCAAACAACGACCACATGATTCTCAATCTGGCATTGAGCTACGGATCCCGCAAAGAACTTGTACAAGCGGTAAAAAAAATCTCCCGGCTCATCGCTTCCGGCGAACTGACCGAATCCGGGATAGACGAACAACTCATCCAATCCCAACTCTACACCCACGAACTCCCCGATGTGGACTTCCTCATCCGTACCGGTGGCGAACAACGTATCAGCAACTTCTTACTCTGGCAAATTGCCTACGCCGAAATATATTTTACCGCCACCATGTGGCCCGATTTCAAAAAAGAACATTTCTACGAAGCCTTGTCCGACTTTCAACGGCGGGAAAGACGATATGGGAAAACTAGCGAACAAATCCATGAAAAAATACAACAAAATGAATAGAATATTCACCTTGTTTCTGATAGTCCTGCTGTACGGTATATCTCATGCCCAATCGGATACCAATACCCTACAGACCAAAGACAGCATCACTTACGAGAAAGGAAAAGAATACATTCTGGGCGGATTCGATGTGTTGGGACTCAACCGCTTCAGCGAACAATCCGTCAAGATACACTCCGGACTGGTCAAAGGAACCAAAATCCGCCTGCCCGGCGATAAACTGTCGGCTGCTATCAAGAAACTGTACGAAACCGAACAATTCAGCAAAGTGGATGTCTATCTCACCAAACTGGACGGCGACACCGCCTACCTCCAATTCGAAGTCGAAGAAACCCCGCAACTCGAAAAAGTGGTATTTCCCGGATTTAACAAAGCAAAATCCAAAACTTTCACCGAAGAGGCAAAGCTCAAACCGGGCATGATGGTCACCGACAACCTGATAGTCACTACCCGCAACTTCTTTATCGACAAATTCAAAAACGAAGGTTACCGCAATGTAAAAGTACTGGTCAGCAAAACCCCGGCAAAAAACAACAGGGTAAATCTGAAAATCATCATCGTCAAAAACAAAAAAATCAAAATAAAAGAACTGCGTTTTCACGGCAACGAAAAAATAAAGAATCGAAAGCTCAAACGCAAAATGAAAAAAACCAAACGGCGTTCGTTCGGACGCTTCTGGAAACGCTCGAAATTCATCGAAGAAGACTTCCGCAATGATCTGGAAAATATCATCTCATACTACCGGGAACTCGGCTACCGCGACGCCATTATCAAAAATACCGGAGTGAAAGAAAACCCCGACAATACCTTATCGGTAAATATCGATATCGACGAAGGAAAACAGTACTTCTTCGGCGATATCAATTTTATAGGCAACACCGTCTATTCCGACCGACAGCTATCGAACTTCCTGCGGCTGAAAAAAGGCGACCTGTACAATGCCGAACTACTGAAAGACCGCGTGACCGGAGACGGCACACCCGACTCCGAAGACATCCTCTCACTCTATCTGAACAACGGCTATATGTTCGCCAATGTCACCCCGGTGGAAACACAAGTTAAGAACGATTCAATCTACGTGGAAATCCGTATCCGCGAAGACGAACAAGCCACCATACGCAAGGTAAGTGTCAGCGGAAATACGGTAACCAACGACAAAGTGATATACCGCGAACTCCGCACCCGCCCCGGCGACCTGTTCAGCAAACAAGAAATCATCAGGAGTATCAGGGAACTGAGCCAGCTCCGCTACTTCGACCCCGAAGCCATCTCACCCGATATCAAACCCGATCCCATCTCGAAGACAGTGGATATCGAATACAGTGTAGCCGAAAAAAGCAGTAGCCAAATAGAACTGCAAGGCGGATACGGCAACCATACATTTATCGGTACATTAGGGCTCGCTTTCAACAATTTCTCCATCCAAGACATTTTCAATCCCGAAGCATACAAGCCCCTGCCCCGGGGAAACGGACAATCATTCTCCATCAGATACCAGACCAGTAAATTCTACAACACATTCAGTTTATCCTTCAGAGAACCCTGGCTGGGTGGGAAAAAACCCAAAGATTTCTCCATATCCTTATACAGCTCATCCATCATCAGACATGATTATTCCACCTATCAAACATACGAGGACCAAGGATTCAAAATTCTGGGGGCTACCGTAGGACTGGGCAACAAGCTAAAATGGCCCGACGACTTCTTTATCCTCTCTCAAAATGTCCAATACCAGCGTTATAAATTAGATAACTACAAGCTATTCTCAAATATCAATTTTACAGATGGTACGGCAAACAATTTTGCCTATTCGGTTACGCTGGCGCGAAATTCCTCCGGGCCCAACCCCATTTTTCCCATGGGTGGGTCGAACATCAGCCTGACACTGAAACTGACCCCGCCTTATTCTTTGCTGTCCGGAAAAGACTACCAAAACCTCGCCTCGGACGAAAAATACAGATGGCTCGAATATCACAAGACCACCTTTAAGTCCACCTGGTACAAAAATATTTGGAAAAAATTGGTACTCCGTACCAATGCCGAGTTCGGTATCATGGGTTATTACAACAAAGACCTGGGCTATTCCCCGTTCGAAGGATACCGGGTAGGCGGCGACGGTATGCAACAATACCGCTACGACGGGTCGGAAACCATCGGGCTCCGCGGATACGGGAACGCTACCTTGACACCCAACAACACCACCGGTGTCATCTACGACAAATTCAGCCTCGAAATGCGGTACCCCATTACCATCAAACCGAGTGCCACCATATACGTGCTGGGATTTACCGAAGCGGGAAATGCCTACTACGACATGAAATCATATAATCCCTTCAAAATGAAGCGTTCCGCAGGTGCCGGACTGCGCCTCTTTATGCCCATGTTCGGACTGCTCGGCATCGATTTTGCCTACGGCTTCGACTCCGTTCCGGGAAATAATGCGCCTTCCGGTTGGCAGACACATTTCACCATCGGAAAACAATTCTAACAATATGCGTATATTTGTAGCGTTAGTACTTTGGCACGGTTTTTTATTAAATTTATTCGAACCATGAAAAAATTCATTCCAATACTGTTCACGGCACTACTCGCCCTCTCACCTGCAAAGGCACAAAAAGCCCAACGTATTGCCTATATCGATATGGAATACATACTCCAGAACATCCCCGACTATAAGAAAGCGGAGTCCCAATTGGACAAAAAAGTCCAACAATGGAAAAAGAAAATTCAAAAGAAAGAAAATGAAATAAAAAACCTCAAAGAAGATTTGAGCAATGAAAAACCCCTGCTTACACAAAGCATGATAGAGGAACGCGAAGAAGATATCGCTTTCAAAGAAGAAGAACTCCGCCAAATGCGGGAACTCTATTTCGGTGCCGAAGGCGAACTATACCAACTACGCAAACAATTGGTAAAACCTATTCAAGACCAAGTATATAACTCCATCCAAGAAATTGCCACACTACGCAAATACGACTTTGTCCTGGACAAATCCAGCGACCTGATCATGCTCTACTCCAATGACAAATACGACATCAGCGATATGGTGATTAAGAGCATCACCAAAGGAATCAAAGCCGAAGAGATAAAAGAAAAACGGAACGCGAGAAAAAAAGAACTGGAAGCCAAACGCAAGACCAACCCCCAAGCACAGGAAACACTGAAACAACGCGCCGCCGAAAAGGAAAAAAAGAAAAAAGAACTACAGGAAAAACTCGAACAACTGAAAAAAGAAAGAGCTCAAAAACGACTCGAACAACAGAAAAAAATCGAAGAAGAAAGGAAAAAACGAATCGAAGAACGTGAAGCTGCCAAAAAGGAACTAATGAAAAAAAGACAACAAGAAGCCGCTGAAAAAAGTAAAAAAGAGGAAGCAGCAACTTCAGATGACAGCGATACGGAAAAAGAAAAAACAACCGTTCCTGACACTGCAAAAACCTCCGGTGATATCCCGAAAGATTCTGTCACCGCTACCCCAGCCGAAAAGAAAATGAGTGAAAGGGAAAGAAAAAGACAAGAAATGCTCAAAATGATCGAAGAAAAAAGAAAAAAACGAATCGCCGAACGCGAAAAAAAACGCAAAGAACTCGAAGAAAAAAGAGCACAAATGACGAAAACCAATCAGAAAGATACCATCAAATAACAAAAAAAACAAAACATGACTATTAATTTTAAACCACTATCTAACATGAAAAAGATTAAAACTCTATTACTTGCCATCTTTGTCGCTACCCTAACGGCATTCAGCGGAAACGCTCAAAAAGTAGCACATATCAATACCGAAGAGCTCATCTCCTCAATGCCCGAGTACAAAGCCCTGCAACAAAAACTGGAAAACCTCGGCAATTCCTACCAGGAAGAAATAAAAAACATGGAAAATGCTCTGAAAACCAAACTCCAAAAATACGACCAAGAAGCCTCGAGCCAAACCAACGAAACCAATATGGCGAGACAACAGGAAGTACAATTGGAAGCCCAAAAATTGGAACAATACAAAGCTACCGCCATGCAAGACCTTCAAAAACAAGAACAAGAAGGTATGAGACCCATACTCGAAAAAGCACAAAAAGCCATAGAAGAAGTAGCTAACGAGCAAAATATCGAGTATGTCATCAATGCCAGCGCATTGATTGTAGCCAAAGGCAAAGACCTGCTACCCGATGTAAAAGCCAAACTGGGAATATAAGCCCGTAAAGACATAATACACGGACATAATATTATCAAAAACCATACACCGGAGTGTATGGTTTTTTTGTATATGGGGTTTGCTGAAAACCATCAAATTATAGTTGGGAGTTGGGGAGCGCTGTCATTTCGAACGAATGTGAGAAATCTTTTGATTATAGGGAAAGATTCCTCCAAGCTCCTTCGTCGCTTGTTCGGAATGACAACGCAGATTTATTGGAAAAATTCCTTCCCAAAATGCTTCGGGACAAGCCTCACTCCTAACGTCATTCATCCGGAATGACAGGCTTCTTCACTGCTCTGCCTTTGTAGGTTTCAGCAGTGCCGTAAATTAATCAACCAATACGATAATTCTGTTGTTACTCATTTCTACGGTGCCCCCCTGTATTTCCATAACGAACTCATCTCCTTCTTTACTGAACAATTTGGCAGCCACGGGATTGTCTATTTCCACGGCATTGCCTTTGAGTTTGAGTTTGCCTTCCTGCAACAGGGATACGATAGGCGCGTGGTTATCGAGCATTTGAAAAGCCCCGTTGATTCCGGGCACTGTAACCACTTCGGCTTCTCCTTTGAATACGGTGGCTTCGGGTGTTACTATTTCTACGAACATACCGGACTATGATTTGGCTTCTTCCAACATTTTCTCACCTGCTTCGATGACGTCTTCGATGGTACCTTTGAGGTTAAAAGCAGCTTCGGGATACTTATCCAGTTCACCGTCGATTATCATATTGAAACCTTTGATAGTGTCTTTGATATCCACGAGTACGCCGGGGATTCCGGTAAATTGTTCCGCCACATGGAAGGGTTGTGACAAGAATCGTTGTACACGGCGTGCACGGTGCACCACGAGTTTATCTTCTTCACTGAGTTCCTCCATACCGAGAATGGCGATGATATCTTGCAATTCTTTGTAGCGTTGCAGAATTTCTATCACCCTCTGTGCGGTATTGTAATGCTCTTCCCCTACGATTTCAGGTGCGAGTATTCGCGAGGTGGAATCCAGGGGATCTACTGCGGGATAGATACCGAGCTCTGCGATTTTCCGTGAGAGTACGGTAGTGGCATCGAGGTGGGCGAAAGTAGTAGCCGGCGCCGGGTCTGTCAAGTCGTCAGCAGGCACATATACGGCTTGTACGGAAGTAATGGAACCTTTCTTGGTAGAAGTGATACGCTCCTGCATGGCTCCCATTTCGGTAGCCAAAGTAGGCTGATATCCCACAGCGGAGGGCATACATCCGAGCAATGCCGAAACTTCCGAACCCGCTTGTGTAAAACGGAAAATATTATCGATAAAGAACAGTACGTCTTTTCCTTCGTCGTCGCCCGCTCCGTCGCGGAAAAATTCGGCAATGGTCAATCCGGACAACGCTACACGGGCACGGGCTCCGGGAGGCTCGTTCATCTGACCGAATACGAAGGACAGTTTGGAATCTTTCAGGGCATCCATATCCACTTTGGAAAGGTCCCAACCGCCTTCTTCCATGGATTTCATAAACTCATCCCCGTATTTGATAATACCGGATTCGAGCATTTCGCGGAGCAAATCATTTCCTTCACGGGTACGCTCTCCTACTCCTGCGAATACGGACAATCCTCCGTGACCTTTGGCAATGTTATTGATAAGCTCTTGAATGAGAACGGTTTTTCCTACCCCGGCACCTCCGAACAAACCGATTTTCCCTCCTTTTACATAAGGCTCTATCAAGTCGATTACTTTAATCCCGGTATAGAGAACTTCGATACTGGTGGCGAGGTCCTCGAATGCGGGTGCCTGACGGTGAATCGGCATTCCGTCTTTCCCCTTTTTGGGTAATGCTTTCAATCCGTCTATCGGACTGCCGTTCACATTAAACAGACGTCCGAACACTTCCTTTCCGATAGGCATCTGAATCGGCGCACCGGTAGCGATTACCTCATGCCCCCGGCTCAACCCGTCGGTAGAATCCATGGCGATACATCGCACCATATTTTCTCCGATATGCTGTTGCGCTTCGAGTACCAATACGGTACCGTCCTCACGGGTTATTTCGAGTGAATCGTAAATCTTGGGAAGTTCTACTCCCGCTTCGAAAGACACGTCGATGACGGGTCCGATGATTTGTGCGATGGTTCCTTTTACTTCTGCCATGGTAAAATTATTATGTATAAGGTGTTAATCCTGTACGAAAAATTTGGCTGCAAATATAAACTTTTTATCGGGATTCTCAATTCTTTTTATAAAAAAAACGCCTTGCACAGCAAGGCGTTTTTTCATATATCCATTAATGCTGATTATTTGGCATTGATCACCCAGGAAATATAATACTGCGAGCCCACATATCCGGTTCCGGGTGCAGGCATATAATCTTCCCCGGCTATGTTCACTCCTCCGAGTTTGAATACGGATTTGAACGAAGGAACTTTCAGACTGACAGCTGCATCCACTACCGAACGCGACGGAACGATAGCATCTACGAAAGAGGATTGCCACAGGAAGGAATCACTCCAACGGTAGTTGACATTCAAGTCTAAATTCTTCAACAATTCCTCCACACCGAAGCTCACCTTTACTTTGTGTTCCGGCGTATTAAATCCGGCTTCGTAGTCAGGGTCGGAAGCCTGATCGAAATCGAACTTGGCATAGGTGTAATTCAATCCGAGTTTCACCTTATCCATTACCTTGGTGGACAATGCGATAGCGGCTCCATAAGAGCTGATATCGGCTGCCGAATTGGTATAAACCTGGAACGGCTGGTAGTCACCGTTTGCCAAAGCGATAATCGCATTGGGGGTAACTCCCTGATTGGGCACCATGGAGAAATCCGTCGGGTCGCTCGGAGTTTGTCCGCTTGTCACTTCCATGACAGTCTGTACTTTACCGAATTTAGGCGCGATAACCGTTTTAGTAGAGATAAATCCGTCGTACATATTGTAATATCCACTGAGGTCCACGTTCAGTTTACCTATTCGACCGCGGTATCCGGCTTCATATACCGTAACCCCCTCGGGATGGATATATTCCGTTTCAGCTCTTTTCAGCTTGGTGATATCGCCGGTAGCGGCAAATTCGTACAATGAGCTAAGAGTAAAGGCATTCTCATAAGCCACCCTGCCGCTCAACACGACCGTGGGGTTCAATTGACCTCCGGAGCCGTTGACTAGTGCCTGGCTGGTGGGGCTGATTTCCAAGGGTTTACTCTCATACCTGTCGAGATTATCCGGTGCGGAACCCACCAGAATGGCTTGTCCTACATCCAATCCGATATATTGATCTTGGGTGGTGGGGTTTCGGAAACCGGTCTGGTATGATACCCTGAAATTGTGCTGTTTGTTCTCTCCGGCAGAATAGACCAATGCCATACGTGGTGAGAAACTTCCGTCGAAATTCTGCGCTTTGTCATAGCGGATGGAACCCGTGAGTTTCAAAGCGTCACCGGCAAATTTGTACGCAGCCTGCAAATATGCTCCGTACTCATCATAATCGATGGGTCCGTCGCCGTCGGTAAAGATGGTTCCTTCGGAATTCAGCGTATAAATCCTGTACGAACCTCCGATTTGAACATCGGCAGCATCATCGAGTAATT
>CAZQPD010000111.1:0-4461 GCA_964595235.1 uncultured Polaribacter sp. | reverse complement strand
TGGAGAGCAAGGCATAAATTTTTCAGCATAGCAGCGCTACGGTGGAAAATTTTAACGAAGCTATCCCGCATATTTTCAAATGCTTGGTACGACAAGAATATACTTGACTTGACACTAATTCAATTCGAAGTATTTATTTTGCCCGCGCGGCAGGCTGGCTCATTCGCTAAAAATGTCCACCGGACATTTTCTTTACGCTCTGCCCTCTCACAAATTAAAAAATTCAGGCACTTCTGTGATTTTCAGCAGACCCTATTTAGTTGATAGTTGAGAGGTTTTAGTTAATAGTTGGGTGCTCTGTCATTTCGACCGGAGGGAGAAATCTTTACTTTTATTGAAAAGATTCCTCCTCACTCCTCGTGCCTCGTCGTTCGTTCGGAATGACAGGTTCGTGTCATTTCGATACGGAGGGGTAGCGGAGTAATTGTGTTAAAAATTTTCAGCAGATCCTAATGTAAATTTGACGAACTGCCTTTTCCAATACCTATCACCCTGTCGTAATAGCTTCCGGCTTTGGTATAATATACCAACACGGTATATTCATTTTCCGTTTCCTCATGGCTTCCGTTTAGTGCCGTATCATCCACCTTACCATCATCCGGGATGACATAGGTATAATTATAAAAACCTTGTTTCAAAAGGATTGCCGCTTCGTATAATCCGTTTTCCGCATTTTTGTGCATGCGGTTGGTATTGTTCAGTTGATAATCATTAAAGGCTCCGTAAATATAGACTTCACGGTCGAAATTTTCCGGTACTTCCAGGCTGAAATGTACCCAAAGGTAATCGGCTCCGGTTCGTGAATTATCATCATTGACGGTACGGATGACGAAATTTCCATTGATATCCGGATAGTATGTATAAGCGTCATTTGACCGGTCACGGTCGGTAAAAAGGTAAGCGTGATAGAGGTCATTTCCCTGAATTATCCGTGCGACACTCATATTGGTATTATAAATGTCTTTGGTATCGAAATTCCAGAATTCGTTGCCTCCGGCAAATGCGGTTTCCCGGTCGTACTTGTAGATTAGTTGTCCCTGGCGTATGAATTGAGGGGATAATCCGGTAATGGCGGTGCGGAAATTGTTGTTACGTATAATGACGGGATGAATTTCGGCACCCGGATTGTCTATTCTGAAATTCTTATGATCTATTACAAAATGTACCGATTGGTGTGTTTCCAATTTGCTTACGTCCCTGCTTCTGTGCAGTGATACACCAACTGTCAACAGGGGTTCGTACACGACGAAATGTCTGGTAAAAACAATTTCATCATCATCATTCAGAATACTGATGCGGTAATTACCGCTGATTTTTATCCGTGTATATTCGTTGGGAATGCTCAATCTGTAATGGGTGTAATCTTGCAGGGTATTGAAGGAATTTTCGTATTCCGTGATTCTCTCTTGTTCATACCCTGTAATATACTCGGTGGTGTTCAATTCTGATAAATTCCAATCTTTGTCGAGGTGGTCTATTTTATAATAATAATCCTTTTCGTCTGCTTCGAGGTCGTCAAAACTCAAATACAAAATACCGTGAAGCGGGACGAATGGTACCAGGAGGTTGTTTTCGTTCAAAGACCCAATTTGAATACTCTTGATGGTTTCGGGAGGTGCTATATCTTTTTGAGCACTGGAAACAAATATTCCCGGGAATAAAACGGTGGTAATGAACAATGAAAAAAAATACCGCATCTTTTACCTTTTAATGATTGACCATCTTGCAAGAACAAAAATAAGACCAAAAATCCGTATTACCCGCAGGTGCCTTCCGAGTGAATTTTTTCCACTCTCCGGGTATGACGTCCGCCTTCGAAATCCGTATTGATAAAAACTTCGACGAAGGATAGAGCTTGGTAGAGGGAAACGAACCTGGCGGGAATACTCAATACATTGGCATCATTGTGTTGTCTTGCCAATGCCACGAGTTCTTTGTTCCAACACAAGGCAGCGCGTACCCCTTTGTGTTTGTTAGCCGTCAGTTGGGCACCGTTTCCACTGCCACATAATACGATACCCATTCCGGCTTCACCGTTTTCGACAGCGGCTGCCGCCGGGTGAATATAATCGGGATAATCAACAGAATCCGTAGTATCCGTACCGAAGTCCAACACCTCGATGTTTTTTTCTTGTAATAGCTTTACAATTTCTTTTTTATAAGCGGTACCGGCATGGTCATTAGCTATGGCTATGGTATGGATTTTCATATCGTACTATTTTATCAACAGGTTATCAAAGTGATGTTAAAAAAAAATATTAATGTCCTAATAATGAACGTAGCGTATTTTTCCATCTTTGTTTACAAATATAGGATAATATTGAATAAGTTTATTTGTCAAAATGAGTTTATTTTGTAAGCAAAAAAACAAGTGGAATAAGCAAATTTTTCTTTCAAAACTTTTTATCCGTTTATTCACTGTTTTCCCTTAACTTTTCAACAATGTAAAAGAAAAATTTTGGTGTTTCATATCAACAAAAAGCATTATTAACAACTCTTGATAAATCCTTAATATATACTGAAAATCAAAAGTAAGGGTTGTTGATACAGGGTTTATAATTTCTGACAAATTTTACTTTCCGGAATATGCAAATTTCAAATGGGATATTTATTGTATCTATTAACAAGCTATAATAGGGGTACCATGAATTAAAAAAAATTTTTTTATAAATAAATATGATGATATATATTGAGGTTGCCGGAAATTTTAAAATGATAATTGAGTTAATAGTTTTGAGTTGTGAGTTGATAGTTGGGGCGCGCTGTCATTTCGACCGGAGGGAGAAATCTTTTTTAGTTGATAGTGTTTAGTTTTTAGTTGATAGTTGGGGGCGCGCTGTCATTTCGACCGGAGGGAGAAATCTTTACATAATTTTGAAAGATTCCTCCTCGCTCGTCCGGAATGACACGATGCTCCTTGCGTTGTTCGTCCGGAATGATTGGTTCCTTCACTGCTCTGCCTTTGTGATTTCCGGCAGACCCTGTATGAAAGAGAAAAATACATTCGGCTTAATTATCTACTTTTGCACAATAAGCTAACGATTTGGAAGCCATACACAGAATATACGGTGAAAAGGAGATAATAGGAGTGGTATATATCGTATTGTTATTGCTTTGGGCGGTGGCAAATACGATAGACGGAAGGCGTTTTAAATCTTTTGTCCGTCTGGGTGTGAGTTCATTGTATATATCCACCTATAAAGAAAATATTTCGTACAGGTTTCAATTCGTATTATCCGCAACGGGAATTTTATCTTGGGGGTTGTTATTATGGCATTTGGCAGTATGGTATGAACAAGGGAGCTACGAATGGAGAGCATATTTGAAGTATGTATTGTGGATATTTATCTATTTGTTATTCAGGTATTCATTGGAATACGTACTGGCAGCATTGTTTGATTTACAGAATGAATTCAAGCAGTCTGTATTCGTCAGGATGAGTTATTGGAATGTATCGGGGATGTATTTGTCCGTGTTGTTGATGTTTCAATTTTACACATTCCCGCATTCCACGGTTTATACCGGATTCATAATCGTTACAGCCGTTTTAATGTTAGTGTTGATATATTACCACTTTATTGATGCGTATAAAAATATAGTTGTCTCCGGTTTATTCTATTTTATTTTGTACTTTTGCACCCTCGAAATAGCGCCTGTAATATGGGTGTTATCGAGGGTAATTAACTAGTGGCGAAATGAAAAAAGTCAAAAGTATATTAGTATCACAACCGGCACCGAAAAACGACAATTCCCCGTATTTCGATTTGGAGCGCAAGCATAAGATAAAGATAGATTTCAGACCATTTGTACAGATAGAAGGTTCCACTCCTCGCGAAGTACGACATCAGAAAATAGACTTCGGTAATTATTCGGCAGTGATACTTACCAGCAGGAATGCGGTGGATCATTATTTCCGGCTTGCCGAAGAGATGCGTTTTCAGGTACCGATAGAGATGAAGTATTTCTGTATATCCGAAGCGGTGGCTTATTATTTACAGAATTACATAGTGTATAGAAAGAGGAAAATATATGTAGGAGAGCGGACGATAGATGATTTGACGAAAGTCATCAAGCGGTTCAAGGATGAAAAGTTTTTACTTCCTTCCTCCGACAGGTTAAAACCGGCTATTCCCGAAGCTTTGAACGGTTTGAATATCGATTGGGACAGGGCAATCTTGTTCAAGACGGTGATGAGTGACCTTTCGGATTTGGAGAATGTATTTTATGACATTCTCGTCTTTTTCAGTCCTACGGGAATAGAGTCATTGTATCACAATTTTCCCAATTTCAAACAAAACGACACCCGGATTGCCGTATATGGCAAGGTAACCAGGGAAGCTGCGGAGAAACAAGGATTGCGTTGTGATATTGTAGTACCCACGCCGGAAAACAAGTCCATGACTGCAGCATTGGAGAGTTATATCAAAGAGGCGAACAAGAGGGTGCATTAGTATGGTATTC
>CAZQPD010000110.1:0-5197 GCA_964595235.1 uncultured Polaribacter sp. | reverse complement strand
CGGTTTGGTTTCGCTAAAAAGAGTCGTTGAAACAGCCAAACTGTATTACAACGACCCTGACTCAATTGAACAGAGTATAAAAGATATTTTAGGTGAGTGATTATGGCAAACAAATATTCATTAAAACAAATCAGCGCAATTTCAGGGCGGAGAGTTTTTTTTGATGCAAATATATTAATCTACCTTTTTTGGCCTTCCGGGCGCTACAATTGGGAAAGAGATTATTCAAGCGCATTCAATTCATTATTACACCAAGGAAATGAATTATTTGTTGATTTTTTAGTAATTTCAGAAATCATTAACCGCGCTCATCGTATTGAATACGAAAAACATCTTCGTAATAATAATCTTACCATACAACATTTCTCATACAAGAATTATAGAGATAGCGTAGAAGGACAAACAGCCCTATCAGATATATATATTGTTGTAAATGACAGCATTTTAAAAAATTTCTCGATAATTGAAAAATCATTTAATCAAAATGTGATTAAAAGTTTCCTTCAAGTGGACCAACTTGATTTTGTAGATAAAGCGATATTAAATATCTGCATTGAGAATGATTATGTTTTGTGTACAAATGATCGGGATTACAAAGATTCTAATGTAGATATACTCACTTCAAACCCTGCAATAATTAACAACCTTTGATAAAAAACATTACCTCAGGCATACCTGCATACCATCGTCTCCTATTTTCATCTCCACGTGATTTTTCATACTTGTGGATAACGAGAGCCCTTTGTAATCCGCTTTGACGGGGAACAATTTGTGGTTCCTGTCTATCATTACCGCTGTTTTCAGTTTTTTCACCGGGGTTTCCAGCACCTTGGCGACCGCATATATCAAGGTCTTACCGGTATGGAGCACATCGTCCACTACCACCACGGATTTACCGGCATAGGACTGTACAGGGATATCTATTCTTACCTCCGGTAACCGGCTGTGTTTCTGCATGGATATCTTACACACCGGGATGGTAATACCTGATATTTCAGTGAGTTCGAAAGCTATTTTTCTCGCCAGTGCATAACCGTTTCCTTCGATGCCCATTATCATTACTTCCTGTTCGTCCGTATTATCCTCGTATATCTGGTATGCCATCCGGCAAATTTTGTTACTGACATCCTCATGGTTCAGAATCACGGTCTTGTCCATACCTTTTTATCTTTGAAATTCCATACAAACCTAAAAAAAAAATCCATGTGAAGGCATACGGAAATACGAATTTCTATCAGACCTATGTAAATCCATCAAATGTTTTACTTTTGCCGTATTGAACCGACAAAAAACATTGTTATGTCCTACGATATTTTAATAATCGGCAGCGGACCAGGAGGGTATGTCGCTGCCATACGTGCCTCCCAGCTGGGAATGAAAACCGCTATCATCGAAAAAGCCCAACTCGGCGGGGTATGCCTGAACTGGGGATGTATCCCGACCAAAGCCCTGCTGAAAAGCGCCAAAGTATGGGAATACCTCAAACACGCCGGACAATACGGACTGGAAGCCACAGGTATCCGGCATGATTTCGGGAAAATTATTACCCGCAGCCGCGAAGTGGCGGAAAGCATGAGCAAAGGAGTGGCTTTCCTGATGAAAAAAAACCGCATCGATATAATACAAGGCTACGGCAGATTACTCCCCGGCAATAAAGTGGAAGTAACCGGTAATGACGGAAAGACCATTTACGATGCCAAGCACATTATCATAGCTACGGGGGCGCGAGCCAGGGAACTGCCGCATATTCCCATAGACGGAAAGAAAATCATCGGTTACCGGCAGGCATTAAGTCTGAAAGAACAACCCGGCAGTATGATAGTAATGGGCTCCGGTGCCATAGGGTCCGAATTGGCATATTTCTACAACAGCATCGGCACGCGGGTAACCCTGGTCGAATACCTGCCCCGTATCGTCCCTATGGAAGACGCCGATATATCCCGCCAATTCGCCCGGTCGATGAAAAAATCGGGTATCAAAATCATGACCTCATCGGAAGTACTGTCGGCAGATACGTCCGGAGAAGGGGTAAAAGTCAAAATCAAAACTAAAAAAGGGGAAGAAACCCTGGAAGCAGACCTGCTGTTGTCAGCGGTGGGAATCCGGGCGAACATTGAAGACATAGGACTGGAAGAAACGGGTATCGTCACCGTAAACGGCAAAATACAAGTGGACGAACAATACCGCACCAATGTACCGGGCTATTACGCCATCGGGGACGTAACCCCGGGGCCCGCTTTGGCGCATGTAGCCTCGGCAGAGGGAATTGCCTGTGTGGAATACATCGCCGGAATCGAAACGGAACCCGTCGATTATACAAACATCCCCGCCTGCACCTATGCCTACCCGGAAATAGCGAGTGTAGGCTATACCGAAGCCCAAGCCTTGGAGAAAGGTTATGATATCAAAGTGGGCAAATTTCCCTTTACCGCATCAGGAAAAGCCAAAGCATCGGGTGCGACCGAAGGATTCGTAAAGGTGATTTTCGATGCCCGCTACGGGGAATGGTTGGGATGCCATATGATAGGAGAGGGCGTTACGGATATGATAGCAGAAGCGGTAGTAGCGAGAAAGCTGGAAACCACCGGACACGACATTCTCAAAGCCATCCACCCGCATCCTACCATGAGCGAAGCCATCATGGAAGCCGTAGCCGCCGCTTATGACGAAGTCATACATCTTTAAAACAAAAAAGGACCCCACGAATCCTGAACTTAAAAAAACCAAAAATAACAAAGAGGACGAAGTACACCGCACGACAAATAAAAAAATAAATTGTGACTATTCCGGAAGCCCCGCCGAGCCGGATCAGGGGTTTTTCCGTTTGGAACCGTTATCATTTCCGGGGCAAAACGGTTTATCATTTTTTTGTATATTGCATTTCCTCAATCATGCGCATAACGCTATGCATATAAATTTCTGGTGATATATTGTTTGAGCCCTGTCCCTGTGAATGGAATAAACTGCATATTGAAGCAAACCTTCTTCCTCGGCATCTGGATGTTATCTATCATTGTGGCGTACGGACAGCTCCGGGGATTTCATTTACCGGCGGAAAAAACATCCGGTAAGATACGTTTTAGATCCTCACATAACCTCATTATCATCCCCGTTACGGTAAATGGAGTAGAGATGTCATTTATCCTGGACACGGGGTCCACCCATACATTACTATTCGGGACCAAGCAGAGCAATCCGGAGTTGTTCAAACAGACGCGTAAAGTTCAAATTGCCGGTATCGGTACCGAAAAATACGTAACCGGATTCGAAGCTGCCGGCATGAATGTAAGAATCGGAAAAGCAGTCAATCCCGATATGAAATTATACATCATCTCTCCCGATGACTTTGATATTTTCCGGATGACCGGTGAAAATATCCATGGAATTATCGGGTATGATTTGTTCCGGGATTTAATTGTAACCATCCATTATTCAAAACGGTATATCAGACTTACAAATCCGGAAAAATTCAATCCCCCCGGCAGGAAATACAAACCCATACCCATCGAAATCCGGCAAAACAAACCTTATCTGAAAGCCAAGATATTGCAAATGCTGGGTGACACATTGCCTGTCGATATGTTGATAGACACCGGCAATAGCGATGCCATATGGTTATTTGAAAATGATAAAATATCTCCGGAAAAAGGGAAAGAATACTTCGAGGATTTTCTGGGAGAAGGGATAAGCGGGAGTATTACCGGTAAGAGGAGCCGGCTCAGAAGCCTTCAATTTGATGGTTTTGTCTTTCCCAATCCCACTGTATCATATCTGGACAGCACCATGACGCGTTTCACCCGTTTGGACAGTTTGCGAAGCGGAAGCCTGGGCGCACAAATATGGCAACGCTTTATCAGTATCATCGATTATCCGCACCGGAAAATATATTTAAAAAAAATACGGTCTTTCAATGATGAATTTCGATATAACCGTTCCGGAATACATTTAATTTATGCCGGAAAAACCCTTGTCTCAACCCGGAGATTACTCCCGAAAAAATCAAATTTACCGGCAACCGCCCAAGATACATTTGAACTGAAAGTCGAATATGAATACGAATTCAAACCCCTGTATATGGTGCAATATATCCGTCCGGGATCCCCGGCGGGAATTTCCGGATTACAACCCGGGGACGTTTTGGTATCGGTAAATGGGAAAGAGGCTTATCATTACAGCATTAGCCAATTGAATGAAATGTTTCACGGAAAAGACGGGAAACGTATCCGGATGACCGTCAAGAGGAAATCCCAAAAAATCCATCTGGCTTTCAAATTGAAAAAAATATTATAATTTCACAAAGTCAATTATTTGGTTTATGAACATCATTATATTCGGTGCTACTTCGGGAATAGGCAGGGCTCTTGCTGAAATTTATGCCCGCAAGGGACACCGGCTCATCATTACCGGAAGGCGCGAAAACTTACTGAAAGAGATTCAATCCTTATTTCCCGGAAAGGTGGAAATCCGCCGGCACGATGTGAGGGATTATGAGGACACCCGGAAATTTTTCACCGAATTGTCAGAGCGCAATGATCCTGTTGATTTGATCATATACAGTTCGGGTACCGGTATGCCCAATTACGAGTTGGAATGGGAAACGGAAAAAAACATCATCGAGACGAACGTAATGGGAGCGGTACAAGTATTCACTTGTGCATGGCGGTTATTCAAAAGACAAGGATACGGACATCTCGCCGCTATATCATCGGTAGCCGGTGTACGGGGTAACCGTCACGTACCGGCATATTTTGCTTCGAAAGCCTTTCTGAACAATTATTTGGAGTCGCTATGGATGAAAGGACGCCGTAGCCAAGCGGACATCTATGTTACCGATATCATTCCGGGTTTTGTAGATACCAATTTGGCTCTCGGTAAGACCTTTTGGATGGCTCCCGTAGAGAAGGCTGCCGCCCAAATACACCGGGCGATTGCCAAAAAGAAAAAGAAGGCATATATCACAAAACGTTGGCGGTTGGTCGCAATACTTTTGAGGCTGGTACCTGCCCGGTGGATATTAAAAATCTGATCGGCGGTCCTGCTGAAAAACTTTGTCAGTTGATAGTGTATAGTTTTTAGTTGATAGTTGGAGTCGCTGTCATTTCGAACGAATGTGAGAAATCTTTTGTAGTTGATAGTTTTGAGTTATCAGTTGATAGTTGGGTGAAGGCAGGACAACGGGGATATTTTCGACAACTGA
>CAZQPD010000109.1:0-10305 GCA_964595235.1 uncultured Polaribacter sp. | reverse complement strand
TAAATCCCGTCCTCCGTATGGGGAACTCCGACCGCAGGGCTGCCGCTGCCGTAAAAAAATTCGCCCAGACCCATCCCCACCGGCTCAAAGACTGGTATCCGGACGCCCTGACCAATGTGGCATATATGGACAAAGGTGATTTTTACGGCAACGAACAATCCGTCATCTTACAGCAGGAACAAGAAATTGAAATTGTCCTTACCGGAGAAGACGGACGTGAAACGGTACTAAAAAAAATAACCGGAGAAAAAGGGGAAATACTCGATGCCACTTATATGGATGTGGAACAACTCCGGAATTTCTACCGAAAAACCATAGACGACGCCCTCGAAGAAGGGACATTATATTCCCTGCACCTGAAAGCCACCATGATGAAAGTCTCCGACCCCATCATGTTCGGACACGCTGTTTATATTTTCTACCGGGAAGTATTCGATACCTATAAAAAAGAATTCGATGAAACCGGTGCTAACCCCAACCTCGGATTGGCGGACATATTCAAAAAATTAGACCGCTTGCCGGAGGCAAAAAAAGATGAAATCCTGCAAGCTTTCGACCGTATAGCGGCAAAACGTCCGGGTATAGCCATGGTCAACAGCGACAAAGGAATAACCAACTTCCACAAACCCAATGACATCATTATCGATGCTTCCATGCCCGTGGTCATACGCGACGGGGGAAAAATGTGGAACAAAAACGGAAAATTACAGGAATGCAAAACCGTCATCCCCGACCGCACTTATGCCAGAATGTACGAAGCCATCGTCAATGACTGCCGCACCCATGGCAAATTCGACGTCGCTACAATGGGTAATGTCGCTAATGTAGGACTCATGGCACAAAAAGCCGAAGAATACGGGTCCCACCCCACCACCTTCGAAATTCCGCACTCCGGTACCGTCATAGTGAGAACCACCGGAGGGGAAAAATTGATGAAACACCATGTGAAAAAAGGTGATATCTGGCGTATGTCACGAACCAAAGACCTACCGGTCAAAGATTGGGTACGCCTGGCCGTAGAACGGGCACGCCTGACCGGAAACCCCGCTGTCTTTTGGCTGGATGAAAACCGCCCCCACGATGCCAATCTGCTACTGAAAGTCCACTCATACCTGAAAGAACACGATACCCGTAATCTCGAAATACGTTTTGACGACCCGGTCTCAGCCATGAAATATACACTTGAAAGAGTCAGACAGGGCAAAAATACCATCTCCGTTACCGGCAATGTTCTTCGCGATTACCTCACTGACCTGTTTCCCATTCTCGAACTCGGCACCTCCGCCAGAATGCTGTCCATCGTACCCCTTATGGCAGGAGGAGGGCTATTCGAAACCGGAGCCGGTGGATCAGCTCCAAAACACGTCCAGCAATTCTTGCAAGAAGGACACCTGCGTTGGGATTCTCTCGGAGAATTTCTCGCCCTCGCCGAATCACTACGCCATATCGCCGTAAAATCAAACGATAAAAAAGCGGAAATACTGGCTGAAACTCTGGACGAAGCAAATGAAACTTACTTGATGAATGCCAAATCTCCTTCACGTATCGCAGGAGAACCAGGTACGGAAGCCTCCCACTATTATTTAGCCATGTATTGGGCAAAAGCCCTGGGCAAACAAACAAAATCCGCAGAACTTCAAAAAACTTTTATATCCGTATATGAAAAATTGGCACAAAACGAAACGGCTATCCTCAACGAGATGATAGCCAAAGAAGGCAAACCAGCGGATACCGGGGGATATTACAGACCCGATCCGGCCCTGGCTTCCAAAGCTATGAGACCTAGCCGTATTTTCAATAAAATCATCGATGAATTAGGCTCTGCTGAAAAACTCTCAAACACGTAAAAAGAGCGGATTGCTCAAATATTATTGATTGGAAAATGCCGAAAAACAGGGGGGTTCCCATGATTTATGATGTATGTTTTACCAGCGCGGCAGGCACTCACCCACAGGATATTTTCTTTCAGTCTTTCACTTGCTTGTGATTTTCAGTAGAGACCACGGTATGAAAGAAAGGGGATTTCACGCAGTGAAATCCCCCTGATAGAAAGTCGAATAATACGTACTTTCTACCTTCCCCCAAGTAATTCGTTTTGATACTTTTCCAGGGCGTCCCATTTGCCTTGGGCGGCTAATGAGGCTTGTTTGGGCCAGGTTTCCGGAAAAGCCAATTGGAACCTGCTTCCCGCCGACTCGAGTATCTCTTTCAATTTTACGGTTGAGGTTTGGGACAATTTCTCCCAAGTATCGATACCGTTTTCTTTCAGTAGTTTTTCGATTTTCGGACCTATCCCTTCTATGGCTTTCAGGTCGTCTTTTTTCCAGCGTTTCAGCAGCCCGAGTTTGATCATCATTTTTTCGAGTTTCGAATCGGTCAAACCTTCTGTTCCGGTGCTTTGTGCATTGAGGTCTTTTTGCATATTAATCAGTTCTTCCCATTTGCCGTCGCGAGCCAGAGCCGCTTGTTCGGGCCAGGTAGCCGGATTGATGATTTTGTACCGGGTGGGATTTTCTTTGTCGAGTAGCTCGCGCAGTCCGGCAGGGGTCATGGCAGCGAGATCCGACCATGTTACGATACCGTGCTTGTGGAGTATTTCGTTCATCTTCGGACCGATTCCCTCGATGATTTGCAGGTTGTCGTTTTTCAATTTGTCGAATGCCGTTCCCTTCGCTACGGGAGCAGCCGCAATGCCGGATGCCGTATCAGCTTCCGGTACCGTCCGGACGGGTGTGGTATTCTTGGCGAGCAATGCGCGGTATTTGGCTTCCAAGTCTTTGAGTTCCTCACAGCAGGACGAGGAGCCGTCGTCACCACGGAAAATTTTACTCAACAGCCACCCGAGTATGAAGGATAGCAACATCCAAAAGAACAGCCACCACCAACATTCGGAAAACAATTCGGATAAAATGGATAATTTCATATTATGTCGTTTTTTATTATGGTTGGTAATCTATTTGATTTCTATTTCTATTCTGCGGTTTTTCGCCCTTCCGGCATCGGTATCATTGGTTTCAATGGGTTCGCTTTCGCCTTTTGACCGGATGATAAACAGCTCCTTATCGATACCTTGCGATATCAGATAATCCGCAACTGCCCGGGCTCTTTTCATTCCCAACCGGTGATTGGCTGCTGCGCTTCCGCGGTCATCGGTATGCCCTGTTACGGTGATTTTCTTGCCGGGATGCGCTTCCAGATAGGCTTTCAGTTCGAATACATAAGCCTGCAGTGTCCTGTCCGGCTTGAAGTTCGTCGCCGCATATTCGGCATACAGGGTTTTGTTCTCGATACTCTTTTCGACTTCTTTTTGATGTTCGACGGACAAATCTTTGAACATCAGAATGATACCGTTATAAAACTCTCCCCGGTCATCATATAAATACGTCGATTCGCGCGTTTGTATAGCCATTCTCGAGGGGTTGATCTGGGCGGCAGACAGCAGGTTCTTTACATGCAATGCCCTTTCCGTACCCCTGTCCCGTCCTTCGGTGTAGAGGTATTTGGCTATAATCAACAATTCCTTACCCTGGTTTTCGTTCAGGTAGCGGTAGATGGAATCCTGCCAACCGGGCATTTTACGAACGGCGACTTTGCCGTTGGTGGAATTGATAATCAACCCTCCGGGAAATTCGAATACGTTTTTCCCACTGGAATCGAGAATGAAAAAAGACCTTTCCGCCGGAGGTTCCGGCAGCGGTTTCTCATGTACTGCCGGCGCTTTGCCATCAGCAGAAACAGTGCATACCCCACAGATTTGAGGGGTAAGTAAATAGTTGAGTACCAGCGAAATAATAGCTAACAGGAGAAACCATGGCAGAGAACGGATAAAATTTCTCATTGTATTTTTTGGTTTTATTCGCTAAATATACGAAAGTTTTTTGAAGCAGATAATTTATTGTTAATATTTTGTTTATTTTGTTAACATTTTATTCACAAATAAAGTCCGCTGAAAATCACAAGGGCAGAAATGGTGAATGATAAATGATGAATGTGTGGAATGAAACGGATGATTTTTGAGGCGTCTCATACAACGTCTCCACCTCTTGTCATAGCCATTGAAAATTATGTATTTTTGTGCTTCGTAAAAAAAACGTAATATGAACGAAATACCGGCACAATACCAACCAAACCAAGTAGAATCCAAATGGTACGGCTATTGGATGCAAAAAGGTTTTTTTCACTCGGAACCGGATGCGCGCAAACCCTATACCATCGTCATTCCGCCGCCCAACGTCACCGGGGTCTTACACATGGGACACATGCTGAACAATACGCTGCAAGACGTATTGATACGCCGGGCACGGCTACTGGGATACAACGCCTGTTGGGTACCGGGCACCGACCATGCTTCCATAGCCACCGAAGCCAAAGTGGTAAAGAAATTAGCCGGTGAAGGAATCTCCAAAGAGGACCTGACACGCGAAGAATTTCTACGCCATGCGTGGGACTGGACGCATAAACACGGTGGCGTGATACTCGAACAACTCAAAAAACTGGGTGCTTCCTGCGATTGGGAGCGCACCAAGTTCACCCTGGATGAAGACATGAGCGAGTCCGTCTTGAAAATCTTTGTCGAACTATACGACAAAGGGTTGATATACAGGGGATACAGGATGGTAAATTGGGATCCTGAAGCACGTACCACCCTGTCGGACGAAGAGGTGGAATACGTGGAAAAACAGGGTAAACTTTACTACGTAAAATACCCCGTCGCCGGTACGGACGATTACCTTACGGTAGCCACCACACGCCCCGAAACCATCCTGGGCGATACCGCCGTATGCGTACACCCCGGCGACGAGCGTTACCGTGACTTCGCCGGCAAGAAAGTCATCGTACCCATCGCGGGCCGCGAAGTGCCCGTCATCACCGACGAATACGTCGATAGGGAGTTCGGTACGGGCTGTCTGAAAATCACCCCGGCACACGACCCGAACGACAAAATCATCGGAGAGAAACACGGACTCGAAGTCATCGATATTTTCAATGACGACGGCAGTCTCAATGAACATGGTTTGCATTACGAAGGAAAAGACAGGTTCGACGTTCGCCACGCCATCGCTGCGGAATTGGAAGAAAAAGGCTTCCTGCTGAAAACGGAAGATTACCTGCACAAAGTAGGTATTTCGGAACGTACCAAAGCCGTCATCGAACCCAAAATTTCCGCCCAGTGGTTCCTGAAAATGGACGACCTGGTAAAACCCGCTTTCGAAGCGGTAAACCGGGGGGATATCCGGTTTTTTCCCAAGCATTATATCAATACTTACAACCACTGGCTCGAGAACATTCGCGACTGGAATATATCCAGACAGCTCTGGTGGGGGCACCGTATCCCCGCCTATTATTACGGCGACGGCGTCCAGGATTTCGTCGTGGCAATGAGCCCGGAAGAAGCCCTCGAACTGGCACGTGAGAAGACCGGAAACCCCGGATTGCAAGCCGGTGACCTGCGACAAGACCCGGACGTATTGGACACTTGGTTTTCCTCGTGGCTGTGGCCTGTTTCCGTATTCGACGGGATACGGAACCCCGGCAACCCGGATTTCCAATACTACTACCCGACCAACGACCTGGTTACGGGTCCCGATATTATTTTCTTTTGGGTGGCGAGGATGATATTTGCCGGATACGCATTTGCCGGAGGCAAACCGTTCGAAAATGTGTATTTTACAGGTATCGTACGGGACAAATTGGGAAGAAAAATGTCCAAATCACTCGGCAATTCCCCCGACCCGATAGAACTGATAGACAAATACGGCGCCGATGCCGTAAGGGTGGGACTGCTATTCTCGTCAGCCGCCGGAAACGACCTGCTTTTCGAAGAAGAACTCTGCCGGCAGGGACGGAATTTTGCCAATAAAATATGGAACGGCTTGCGCCTGGTCAAAGGGTGGAAAACGGATGAAAAAGCGCCACAACCCGTGGAAGCACACCTGGCGGTGCAATGGTACCGTTCGAAATTTCAAAAAACCCTGTCGGAAATAGAAAAATCCTTCGAACAATACCGTATCAGTGAAGCCCTGATGCGTATCTACCGGCTGCTGTGGGACGACTTCTCATCGTGGTACCTCGAAATGATAAAACCCGCATACGGTACCCCGGTGGACGGGGAGACTTACCGGCAGACACTCGCTTTTTTCGAAGACAATATGCGTATCCTGCACCCTTTTATGCCCTTCCTGACGGAAGAAATATGGCATTTCCTGCATGACAGGGAGGAAGGGGAAGCCCTCATCGTAAACACCTATCCGGAACAGACGGGCTACGACGAAGATTTACTCGATGATTTCGAGTTCGTAAAAGAAGTCATAACCGGAATCCGCGCCCTGCGGAAAGAACATAATATCCCTTACAAAGAAAGCATCACCTTGCACGTTTGGAACAGGGAGAATTTCCCTGACCGTTACGACCCGGTGGTATCCAAAATGACGAATCTGTCCAGAATATCTTACCTCGACGGGGAAATGAAAGACGCCTATACCTTCCGGCACAAGACCAATACCTATTACGTCCCCGCCGGTGGTGCAGTGGATGTGGAAGCAGAGATAAAAAAGATAAAACAGGAAATAGAATACACCGAAGGTTTTCTCGCATCGGTCAGAAAGAAACTCGACAACGAACGCTTTGTCCGTAACGCCCCGCCCCAAGTAGTGGAAAACGAACGGAAAAAAGAAGCGGACGCCCTGGCAAAAATCAAAGCCCTGCAAGAGAATCTAAAAAGATGGGAGAGTTGATGGTGGGTAGTGCGGAATGGTGAATGCCGGGATGATACGGATGATTTTATGAGACGTTGAATCTGCCGGGCAAAATGAAATATATCCTGCCCTAAATGGTATTGATATTTGCTCTATATTTGCCCTCATGTTACAAAAAGGCGACCGCAAGCTCATCAATGCCTGGACCTTTTACGATTGGGCGAACTCCGTGTATCCGCTGGTGATTACCACTGCCGTTTTCCCCTTGTATTTCCTTTCTGTAACCGGTGGTGACGACAAACCCATAGAATTTCTCGGACAGCATTTTACCAATACGGAAATATATTCCTACACCTTATCGGCGGGCTTTCTGATTGTTGCGATTATTTCCCCCATCTTGTCGAGTATCGCCGATTATATCGGTAACAAGAAGAAGTTTCTCAAATTTTTCCTGTATCTGGGTTCGTTGTCGGTGATGTCTTTGTTTTTTTTCGATTCGAGGGAACGGTTATGGGTCGGTGTGACGGGGTCGATGCTCGCAGGTGTGGGTTTTTGGGGGAGTTTGGTATTCTACAATGCCTATTTGCCGGAGGTGGCTCATCCCGAACAACAAGATGAAGTGAGTGCCAAGGGGTTTATCAAGGGCTATCTCGGCTCGGTGATTCTACTGCTGTTTATCCTGACCATGATATTGCATCCCGAGTGGTACGGATTTGTTTCCGCACCCTTGAAAGAAGGCGAATATGCCCCGGCTATGGTGTATAAAATCAGTTTCGTCATCGTGGGGTTGTGGTGGTGGGGATTTGCCCAATACACCTTGGCATATCTACCGTACAATGTTCATAAACGCAAGCCCGACCCGGACTATATATTCAAGGGTTACAGGGAATTGCGCCAGGTATTGCGCGAACTGAAAGATTACTATACCCTAAAAGTATTTTTGATAGCCTTTTTCCTGTTTAGCGCCGGTATCCAGACCATTATCGTATTGGCGAGTTCTTTCGGTAAGAAAGAATTGGGTTTGCCTACCGGCAAATTGATCATCACCATTCTGTTGGTTCAGCTGGTAGCCGTACTCGGGGCGTATTTATTTGCCGGTATTTCCAAGCGGATAGGCAATATCGGCACATTGAAAATCACCTTGATTATCTGGGTGGTCGTGACGGTAGCCGCTTTCTTATTGCCCGGTAAGAGCCCGCATGTGGATTTGTATTTTTACGCCCTGGGTGGTCTGATAGGTTTGGTGCTCGGTGCCACGCAGACCCTTGCCCGTTCCACCTATTCGAAATTGATGCCGGAGGACACTCCCGATACGGCGACCTATTTCAGTTTCTTTGATGTAACGGAGAAAATCGCCATTGTTACCGGAACATCCATGTTCGGTTTCCTCATCGGGATTACACATTCCATGCGGACATCGGTACTGGTATTATCGGTGTTCTTTTTGGCGGGATTGGTGGCGTTGTTCTTTATGAAGAGGACCAAATATGTACAATAGGGTCTGCTGAAAAACTCTCAAACACGTAAAAAAGAATAAATTACGCAATAATATCAATAGTAAAACGCAAGAAAAATCGAGGTTTTAACGAAAAAATCGTGCATTTTTATCATTCAAAAATATCGTGTTTTCGTTCCACAGAAGCACCTACCTTTTTTAACTTGTTCAATTCGAAGTATTTCTATACATCATCATCTCACAAATTAAAAAATTCAGGCACTTCTGTGATTTTCAGCAGACCCTAATAAACGACAATGAACGTTAAATTTTTATTAACAAATAGATCGCAGGATATATGATAATTGGCTGTAATATTGCGGAGGTTGTTTGCCGGTCAAACGGATATAAAAGACCAGATATAAAAAAAATGTTAAATTTGCCTGGAATATCACCTGATCCTTCAGGTAACCGGGAATAATAATAGTGATGCGACCAATAGTTTTACTTTTCCTTGTTACACTGCTGCCTTTAGCGGTAGTTTCACAGAATGGCGGGGACTCCGGTATGTCTCTGTCGGGTTTAACGATAGTAGCCACACCGGGAGCTACCGGAGATGGTTCCGTGATAATGGGGCACAACGAATACGCCGGTAAAGATGTTTTTCCGGATGTGTATAAAGTAGGAGGGAAGGATAACAATATCAAAAAGATAGATTTACCGGTGGACGTAGAGGGTATAGCGCCAGCCCAGTCCGGATTTTTATGGATACAGGTTTCCGGCCGGAAGTATTCAGATACTTATTTGAATGAGTATGGTGTGGCAATAACTTCACAGATTACACCTGCCCGCAGTCAGATTGTTTCCGGGCAAACCGGGAAGACGGGATTTTGGTTGCCATATTTGTCTGCAAGAAAATCCATGACAGCACGGGAAGCGGTCTCGAGTATGGGTGAGATAGTGGAACGTGCCGGTTTTTCAGGTGAAGGGATTACCTGTCTAATATCGGATTTGTATGAGTCATGGGTGATGTGTATTTTGCCGGGAAACAATTGGTTGGCACAACGTGTGCCCGATGGAGCAGTAGCCGTTATTACCGGATATTATCCCGTGAATGAAGTGGATTTCGAGAATGAATCTTTTATGTATTCCCCCGGTATTAAGGAGTTCGCTATTCAAATGGGCTTGTATCATCCTGATGTAAATGAAAAATTTAATTTCCGTAAAATATTTTCTTCACCGGCTTCTGCCGGATCACAAAAGAATAAGAGAACGGTGATACAGGTTTTCAATGAGCTTTCCGGGTTTAATTTCAGGGAAGATGATGACCTGCCGTTTTTTATTACAACATCCAGGAAATTGGATATAAATTATTTTAAGAATATAATGCGGTTCCATGGGATAAATTCCGGAATTAAAGACATTCATAATCCCAGCAATTTTCCCATTTGCACACTGGAGACCACCTATTCGGCTGTGATTCAGTTGAGGAACTGGATGCCCCGGGAATTAGCTTCCATATTATGGTATGCCCCATTGCGCCCGTGTTTGCAAGTTTTTACTCCTTTTTATAGTGTTATACAGCGTGTGCCTTCGCCTTTTTACCGGGGTAATTCCTTGAAGGCATTATTGGAACACGATAGTATAAAGGGGTTTGCAGCCGGAAAAAAGACTCCTTTGTTTTCGATACATCTTCAGAATGAAGAAATCACAGCAAATCCGGAAAGTGGAATCAGGAAATTGAAAACAATGATTTTGCAGAAGGAAAAGAAATACATCGAAGAAATAGAGAAGAAAGAGAAGAAGGTAATGGATCTATACAAACGGGGCTTGGTGACCGGTTCTATTGTAAAAGATATTTCGGAGTTCAACCTGAAGTTGATAAAGGAACCATTCGTAAAACTATAAAGATTTCTCACTCCGCTACCGCTCCGTATCGAAATGACAGAGCCGTGTCATTCCGAACGAGCGACGAGGTACGAGGAGCGAGGAGGAATCTTTCCAAACAAGGCATAAATTCAAAAGATTTCTCCCTCCGGTCGAAATGACATGCCCCCCAACTATAAACTCATAACTAATAACTCAAAACTACCAAAGATTTCTCACTCCGCTACCGCTCCGTATCGAAATGACAGAGCCGTGTCATTCCGAACGAGCGACGAGGTACGAGGAGCG
>CAZQPD010000108.1:0-2609 GCA_964595235.1 uncultured Polaribacter sp. | reverse complement strand
CCGACGGGCGTTGTGTAGCTACAATCAAATGAATGCCGATGGCACGTGCCAACTGCGCCAGTCGGGCGATGGGGGTTTCTATCTCCTTGCCTGCCGTCATGATCAAATCGGAAAATTCATCTATCACCACGACGATGTACGGGAGGAAACGATGCCCGTTTTCCGGATTTAATTTCCTCTCTTTGAACTTTTTATTGTACTCTTTGATATTGCGTACATACGCCGATTTCAGCAGGTCGTACCTATCGTCCATTTCGATACATAGCGAATTGAGCGTATGGACCACCTTGGTGGTATCGGTGATTATCGCTTCGTCCGAACCGGGTAATTTTGCCAGATAATGCCTTTCTATTTTATTGTACAACGACAGTTCCACTTTTTTCGGATCCACGAGGACGAATTTGAGTTCCGCCGGATGTTTTTTATATATCAATGAAGTAAGTATGGCATTTATCCCCACTGATTTTCCTTGCCCGGTTGCCCCTGCCATGAGCAGGTGGGGCATTTTGGCCAAATCCACGACGAAATTTTGGTTGGCAATGGTCTTGCCGAAGGCAATGGGTAGCGCCATTTCCGATTTTACAAATTCTTCGGAAGCGATGACGGAACGCATGGATACGATGGTCGGTTTCTGGTTAGGAACCTCGATACCGATGGTGCCCTTGCCGGGTATGGGGGCTATGATACGTATTCCGATAGCCGATAGCGAGAGTGCGATATCGTTCTCCAGATTTTTAATTTTAGAAATACGGACGCCTGATTTGGGGATGATTTCATACAGGGTAACGGTGGGTCCGACGGTGGCTTTAATGTTCTTTATCCCCACATTATAATCTCCCAGTGTCTTGACTATCCGGTCTTTGTTTGCTTCCAATTCCTCCGAGCTGACCGATATGGTGTTGTCGTATTTTTTCAACAAGTCCAACGGGGGAAATTTATAGGTACTCAAATCCAAACGCGGGTCGTATTCACCGAAGTTTTCCACCAGGGTATTGGACAGTTCGTCCACTTCGTCCGCCGTATCTTTGATTTCCACCTCCATATTTATTTCATCGCCGTTTTTTCCGTTGGTTTCTTCTTCGTTCCGTACTTCCGGCTGATGAGTTTTGGACGGCGGGTCATCATCATCTTGAATATAAATCTTGATTTCGGTACCGGGGTCGGACAAGATATCCTCTTTGCTCGTATAAGTATCCGGGAGTTCCTCTTCTTCGTTATCCTCTATCTTTACCACCTGTTTCTCACGGCGTTGTTCGAAAGCCTTCTTGAGATACCCTGTGATTTTCTCAGGTGTGATTTCGAAAAGTGTGGAAAGCAATACCAACAGCAGGAACAACAAAAGCGCCACTACACCGAAAATTCCCGTATAAGATTTCAAAAACACGGCTATTTGGTTCCCTGTATTTCCCGCCCATACCGGGTTGTTCATATCGAACAGTCCTAAAAATACGGAAACCCAAATCATAAAACTCAACAGATATACCCAAATTTTGGCAGATTGCTTCAATGTTCTTTTTAGAAATAAAAACAACCCGCTGAGAAACAATGCCACAGGCACAAACAGGCTTCCTGCCCCGAAACCGTCCGCTACGAGCCTTTGGCTCAGATACGCGCCTACTTTGCCCAAAGCATTATCCACATGAATCCGTCTGTCTGCCAGTAGGGCAGCATTGCTTTGGTCGGCTTTCCAATTAGCGAAAAACGAAAGGGATGAAAAAAACAAAAACAAGGCAAACAACATCAACAAGATACTGACGATGAAATGTAGCCTGCGGTTTTCCTTCCAGAAACTACGCTTTTTGTTTTTTTGGGTATTCGATTGTTTCTTTTTACTTGCCATCGGGGCAAATTTACATTAAAATTTGCAGTTTTCCCAAGCCCGCATCTATCATTCCGCCAGCATACGCAACAGTTCCCTGACCCCGTCGCTTGCACCTTTGCGTATTATTGTCAAATCCGGGATGGTATGAGCCACCACAGCGGGCTCCGGATCGATGTAATAGACAGGTGTGCCGGGTCGTAAATAATGTACCAAACCGGCTGCGGGATAGACTTGCATGGATGTACCTATGATAACGAATATATCCGCTTGGGCAGCTATCCGTACCGCCCGGCTCATCATAGGTACCGGTTCGCCGAACCATACGATATGCGGACGGAGTTGGCAACCGTTTTCATCGGTATCTCCCAGGAGCAAATCCTTCTTCCAATCCCTGACGTCATTTTCGTCGCAAGTACTACGTACTTTGAACAGTTCTCCGTGCAAGTGGAGCACCGAAGTGCTTCCGGCTCTTTCGTGCAGGTCGTCCACATTCTGTGTAATGACGCTCACGCGAAAATGCTGTTCCAACGCTACCAATCCCCGGTGCCCTTCATTGGGTTCCACTTCGAGAAGCTGTCTCCGGCGCATGTTATAAAAATCGAGAACCAATGCGGGATTTTTTTCCCATCCTTGGGGGGATGCCACTTCCATTACATCATGTCCTTCCCAAAGCCCTCCGGCATCCCTGAATGTCCTGATTCCGCTTTCGGCACTCATTCCGGCACCCGATAATACTACCAAATGTTTCATATCCTTGTCTGTCTATCACATTTCAAGTCGAAAAAAA
>CAZQPD010000107.1:0-3480 GCA_964595235.1 uncultured Polaribacter sp. | reverse complement strand
CATTTTCTTAACGCTCTGCCCTACAAATTGAAAAATTCAGGCACTTCTGTGATTTTCAGCAGACCCTAATTAGACTTATTCACCAAAAAGATTAAATGCTATCGCATTGAGATGCAAGCACTTTTTGGATAAGTCTAAAATCATTCATTTTATCCTGCCTTTGCGCCGGCCCGCTATTCAGGGATGCCCACGCTTTTTTTGTTTCGAAAAAAAATGATGTTGTGTAATCACTATAATATTATTCGCAAAGGAGATGCGAGGAAATGAGGGTTTCGTTTTGTTTGAAAAGATTCCTCCTCGCTCCTAACGTCGTTCGTTCGGAATGACAGGGAGCGTGTCATTACGACCGGAGGGAGAAATCTTTTGTAGTTGATAGTTGGGTAAGCAATGGACTCCGGGTGAATTTTCAACAAAAAGAGAAAATTTACACGGCAATCACCATTCATCACTAACCATTCACCATTCACCATTCACAATTCACAATTCACCATTAACCATTCACAATTCACCATTCATCATTAACCATTAACAACTAATCCCCTATCGCTTCCCGTATAAAACCTTGAATCTTCGTCCGTATGTCTTCTTCTATCAATTTCTTATTCTGCATGGTAGGATAAACACGGTTCGACAGGAATACGTACAGCAATCCGGTCCGGGGGTCTGCCCAGGCATAGGTACCGGTAAATCCGCTGTGTCCGAAACTATCGTAAGACCAGCATCCGCAGGTGGCTTCCTCCTCCGGGTCTATTTGAGGTTTGTCGAATATCAATCCGCGGCGTACCGAATCCCGTGCGTAGTATGCGTGGTTGAAGGTGTCCAACGTCCGGCTGTAAAAATACCGCTTGCCGCCGTAATATCCTCCCTGCAAATACATCTGCATCACCTTCGCCACATCGTTGGCATTGGCGAACAGCCCGGCGTTTCCACTCACCCCGCCCATCATGGCGGCACCCATATCGTGTACCCTGCCGTGTAGCAATTCGTGGCGGTAATAATCATCCTTCTCGGTAGGGACAATACGACTCCGGTCGAAGCGTTTCAGCGGCAAATAACCCATAGTCGTAGCGCCCAACGGACGGTAGAGGTGCTTCTCCAAATACGCATCCAACGGCATCCCGTAAGTCTGCTCCACATGTTTTACCAGCAAATAAAATATCAACCCGCTGTACTTGTAGCCGGGTTTTTCGCGCAAAGGTGATTCGAGGATTTTCTTATATATCGTATCACGGTAATCCGCCCGCAGGTAGAGGCGCTTGGCGACTTGCTCCGGAAAATCCGCACTGTATTCCTTATGGTAATACAGCGGTAGGGGTTCCCCCGAAATGCTGTCCAAAGTACTCAAATAGAAAGGTATCCATGCCTGCAGCCGCGCATAGTGGGACAGTATTTTGCGAATGCGCAAGCTGTCCTTGTTGCTCCCCTTGACGAAGGGCATCCATTCGACCAATGTGGCATCCAGGTCCAGACGTCCTGCTTCGTAGTCGTGCATGACCATGGGTAAGGATGCCAGGATTTTCGTCAATGATGCCAAATCATACAGGTCGCTGGTACGCACCTTTTGTTTTTGTTCACCGGTATGGTATCCGAACGCCTTGTGATAGACCACCATTCCGTTTCGCGCTACGAGAACCACTCCGCCGGGAGCCATCTGCTGCCGTACCACTTCCTCCATGATAGAATCGATACGTGCCAATGCCCGGGTATGCATTTCCGCGAGAGCGGGAAAACCGTAACGGAGGCGTTGCAACGACGGGGCGTAGAGGCCATAGCCCGCGGGAAAAGACCCCGCACTGACGGGCAATTGTCCGTTTACGGAAATAGCGCCGAATACGGCTTGTGCCGCCAGGGATTGTGCCGTTTCGCCGTTTTGGTAGGCGATGAGCAAATCGTCGATAGAATCGAGGAAATCCACTTGGTTCAGCGAATAGGGTGAGGTAAACACCGTAAGGAGCACATGGGGATGCCGTCCGGCAATATCTTTCAGCAGGCGCAGGTCGTCCGGCGAAAAACGGTAGGATTTCCACGGGTGTGCGGAGGATTTATGAAAGCCGATGATAATGCGGTCGTAGGCGGTCAGGGTATCGTTCAGCGCTTTGCCTGTCAATGCCGACAAGTCGTCCACCGCAGTATATAGCCGCAGGGTGTTCAGGAAAGTATCGCCCGGGGCATCACCGAGGTGGAAGTAGGCGAAGCGCCGCTGCAAGTCGATGACGGGGAAGGTGTCTTTGCGCTTGACCAATGTCAGTGAAGCGGCGGTAAGGCGGTAGTTCAGCGCTTTATAGCGTTCGTCGTTGAGATCGGCGGTAAGGTGTTCTAATTCTACCGGTGCGGGGTGGTCGAACAGTCCCGCTTTGAGTTTTGCCGCCAATATTCTACGTACCGGAGCATCGATACGGGATTCGGGAATATCGCCATTCAGGACGGCTTTTTCCAGTACGTCCACGGCTTTGGGTACGTCTTGTGAAAACAGCAGGATGTCATTTCCCGCCAGCAGGGCGGTACGTTCCAGAATACCGGGCGGATAGCTGCCGGAAGCCCCTTTCATATTCAGGGCATCGGTGACGATAAGCCCGTCGAAGTGCAAGCTGTCACGTAGTACCAGCAACACTTTGGGCGACAGGGAAGCCGGCAATTCAGGGGTGGAATCCAATGCAGGCACTTCCAGGTGTGCCGACATGACGGCGGATAATCCGGCGGGTATCAGGCGTTTATAAGGGAGCCATTCCACCGAATCCAGGCGGGCGTAGGACAGCCGCACCACCGGCAATTCCTTGTGTGAGTCACGATAGGTATCCCCGTGACCGGGAAAATGCTTGGCACAGCCCATGACACCCGCATCTTGCATACCTTTCAGAAAAAACAGGGATTTTGTGGCTACATTTCCGGGGACTTCGCCGAACGAGCGGTTTCCGATGATGGGATTGAGCGGGTTGCTGTTGATATCGACCACAGGTGCGAAGTTGAGGTGCAATCCCATCCGGCGGTGTTGTTCGCCGATACTCTTACCGAGTTCGTACAGCAGGGAGTCATTGCGAATGGCGCCGAGGCTCATGTTCCATGGGAATTTCATCACACTGTCCATACGCATCGCCAGTCCCCATTCCCCGTCGAAAGCCATGAGCAGGGGGATACGGCTTTGGCTTTGGAAGGCGTTCGTCCATACGGCTTGCCGGTAGGGGCTTCCCTGCATCATGATGATACCTCCTATTTTTTGCCCGGCTATAAGCCGGGAAATGCGGACGCTGTCAGCGGCACCACGTCCTGGATAAGCAGCTACCATGAACAGTTGTCCTATTTTCTCACGAAGCGAGAGGCTGTTCAATACGGAGTCGATACGGGATGAAGCGGTGGGGTGGGCATCCCGTTCCTGCCCGTAGCCGGTGGTGAGGAGCCCGGACAATACGAGTGTGAGGAGGATTTTTCCGGCAGCGGTACGCAAAAAGGGCTTGACGGGAGCTCTCATTGGGCAGGGTATCA
>CAZQPD010000106.1:0-9970 GCA_964595235.1 uncultured Polaribacter sp. | reverse complement strand
ACCTTCCACCGTCGTAGAATGAATCCGGCGTCAGGTTCAAAATACCCAATATTTTCACTTCTGATTGTATCATCAGCTTCCTACGGTATCCACTATCTTCGATATTCCGGGCGGGATGTATCCTCTCATCATCCGGCACAGCATTTCTATATCAGCGGAAACTTGTATCATTTCGCGGTTTTCGCGCCTTAAAAAACCCTCCTCCACCATCTTGTCCAACTGCGACAACAAGGGGTCGAAAAAACCGTTGATATTGAGCAGTCCGACGGGTTTGTCCTCCACGCCGAGTTGCCCCAGTGTCAAGGCTTCGAATATTTCGTCCAGGGTGCCGAAACCTCCGGGCAATGCCAAATAGGCATCTACCATCCGGCTGATACGGAGTTTGCGTTCGCTCATATTCTCCGTAACGATCATCTCGTCCAGACTGTCGTGGGCTACTTCTTCGTGGCGTAGCATTTCGGGGATAACCCCTACGGCTTTGCCACCGTTTTCCAATACGGCACCGGCTATGGCACCCATCAGCCCTATCTTGCCACCACCGAATACCATCGTGATATTCCGTTGTGCCAGATATTTACCAACCAGAACAGCCTCATCCGAATAACGGGGGTCAAACCCATTGCTCGCTCCACAGAATACGGCGATGGTTTTTATCTGTTTCATAGGATTATTTTGTTTTTATGCCACTAAATACCACAACCCGAAAGCCACCAAAAATATCATACCTGACCAACTCCAGATTTTCATAACCGGGGAAAGCCGCCACTCCGCAGGGGTGTTTTCGCTGCTTATCAACCGGTAATTGGCATAAGCATAGAACGGCGCGGTAAGAAAGGATACGGTAGTGGCTATCTTCACCATTACCCCCATTCCGCTGACGAAATAACCGATGATGAGTAAGGTTCCCGCCGACAATAACAGCAGCCAAAACCTGTAATTCTTCAACCAAGGCAAACCGTTTATCGTAGCAAAAGCCTCCGACAACGCCCGCGGCGAAGCGTCCAAAGCTGACAGAGTGGTACTAATCATCGTGGTTAGTGCCGCTATGCCTATCACAATACCGAAACCTTCCCCCAACCGCGAGGTGTACATCTCTATCAATTGTTTGGCGAAAGCGCCGGCTTTGCCGGCGACAGGCGTTCCCGTGCCGTACATAATCAACGCGCCCAATGCCATAAAGAGAATCCCGGTGACTATCGTACCGGCATATCCAACGTTAAAATCAAAAATGGACTGGCGGGTATCGAAATTCGTTCCTATTTGTTTTTGTTTTTGTTCCGCCCACAAAGACTGCCACACCGACACGTCCAAAGGCGCTGGCATCCAACCGAGGAAAGCAATGAGGAAAGCCACTTGTGCAGCATTTCCCGGAAGGGAAAATACGCTTCCGGTGTATTTGCCGGCATTCCATGCCGCCGAAACGACCGCCGCTACCGACGACAAGGTGAGCACCAATATGATTAGCTTCATGATCCGGTCCAGCCATGCATACCTGCCCGCTATGAGAAAAACGACAGACAGCAAGGTAATGACGGTACTCCACAACAGTACATTGTCTTGATAACCGAATAAATATCCGGCGAGTCCGGCGGTAACCATGGTGACGGCAGCCTGAATGGTAAACATGGTGGTGACGGTAAGCAGGATGTAGATGATGACAAAGCCCTTGCCGAGACGCCTGTAACCGCGAACGATATTTTCACCCGTAGCGGTGGTATATCGGGGGGCAAACTGAAAAAAAGGATACTTCGCTGCATGTATGGCGAGCAAAGCCCACAACAAACCGAAACCGTATCCGGCACCTGCCTTGGTGGACTGTACCAAATGGGAAACACCGATAGCCGCTCCTGCAAAGAGCAATCCGGGTCCCAAGCGTTTGATAAAGTTTTTTATCATACCGGAAATAGAATTAATCCACTCTGATAATCCTCGCACCGAGGGCGTTCAGCCGTTCGTCAATACGTTCGTATCCACGGTCTATCTGCATGATATTATGTATGGTACTGGTACCTTGTGCGGACAGTGCGGCTATTAACAATGCCACACCCGCCCTGATATCCGGTGAGGTCATCACAGTAGGTCGCAGCGGGGTTTCGTGGTTGTTGCCGATGACGGTAGCCCTGTGCGGGTCGCACAAAATGATTTTCGCCCCCATATCTATCAGTTTATCGACGAAAAACAAACGGCTTTCGAACATTTTCTGGTGAATCAGCACACTGCCTTTGGCTTGGGTGTCGGTCACCAAAACGATACTCAACAGATCAGGAGTAAATCCGGGCCAAGGCGCATCGGAGACCGTGAGCAGGGATCCGTCCATAAAACTCTGTATCTCATAATGTTCTTGGGCGGGTATAAAGATATCATCCCCTTGTTCTTCCACTATTATGCCCAAGCGCCGGAACACACCCGGTATTTGCCCCAGATGTTCTATTCCTGCATTTTTGATAGTGATTTCCGAACGGGTCATGGCTGCCATTCCTATCCACGAGCCTATCTCAATCATATCGGGCAATATGGTATGTTCGCAGCCGTGCAGTTCCCCGACTCCTTCTATGGTCAACAGGTTCGAACCTATACCGCTGATTTTGGCGCCCATGCGGTTGAGCATATGGGAAAGTTGTTGGATATAGGGTTCGCAGGCGGCGTTGTATATAGTAGTCGTTCCTTTGGCCAATACGGCCGCCATAATGATGTTGGCGGTACCTGTTACCGACGCTTCGTCGAGGAGCATGTAGGTTCCGTGCAATTCTTCGGCTTCGACCCCATAGAACAGTTCCTCGTCGTTGTATCTGAATTTGGCGCCCAGCTTAATAAAACCTTCGAAATGTGTATCGAGTCTCCGTCTGCCTATTTTATCTCCGCCGGGACGCGGTATATATCCTTTGCCGAATCTCGCCAGCAGGGGACCTACGAGCATGATAGAACCCCGGAGTTGGCTACCGTCCCGTCGAAATTCTTCTGATTCCAGGTATTTCAAATTGATACGGTCCGCCTGAAAGGCATAGGAGTGGGGTGATAATTTTTCTATTTTGACTCCCAGTTCCCCGAGGATGAAAATGAGCTTATTGACATCGACTATATCCGGTATGTTATGAATCACTACCCTACCGGGGGTGAGCAATACGGCATTGAGCACCTGCAAGGCTTCGTTCTTGGCGCCTTGCGGAGTAATGGAGCCGGATAAGGGCTTGCCCCCCTCGATTATAAAAGAGCCCATATATCAGTACTTTTTGTATTTCCTTTTTTTCTTTTTACTTTTGGTATTGTTTTTCTTGAATCCCGAGGACAATAAAGATGTGTCTGGCAGTGGTTTTTTCTCAATATCTATATCCAAGCGGTTGCCGGACAGTTCCCTTAAATGCTGTCGGATGATTTTATCATCCACGTTTTCCTTATTCCATACTATATGACACTTCTTCATATGGGTGGCAATCATGTAGATGAGTTGTTCTTTTTTTTCATCATCTTCCCAATTCACCAATTCTTTTATAAGACTTTGAACATTATGCCCATAGTATTTGTATTTGGTCGGGGTTCCCGGATAAGGCAATTTGGACGGTTTTTTTACGAGTAATTCTTTCGGGGTAATTGGAAAGGGAGTATCCACATCCAGTTCGTAATCCGCCATAATGAATAGCTGGTCCCACAGTTTATGCTGAAAATCCTCGAAATCCCTCAATTGTGGCTGCATATTACCCATCACTTCGATAATGGCACGGGCAAGCTTATTACGTTCTTCCCTATCTTCGAGGGACTTACAATGGGCGACTAATTTATGGATATGCCTGCCGTATTCGGGGATTCTCATTTCCTCGCGTTGGGAATTGTATTCCAGGTCGAAATGTTTCATAAATTCAGGAATATTGTTGTTTTTTGGCTTCAATACTGAGGGTGGCATGGGGCACCAGTTTCAGCCTTTCTTTCCGGATTAATTTACCGGTAACCCGGCAAATGCCATAGGTACCGTTCTCGATTCTTATCAATGCGTTTTTCAGGTCACGAATGAATTTTTCGAGCCTGATAGCGAGCTGTACGTTTTGTTCTTTGGACAGGGTCGCCGAGCCGTCGTCAAAGGATTTGAATTGAGGTGCAGTATCTTCGGTCCCGTTTCCGGCATCGTTCTTATAGATGTCCCTCAAATATTTCAAGTCTTTTTCGGCTTGGGCGATTTTCTCTTCGATAATGGCTCTGAATTCCGCGAGTTCTTCTTCGGAATAGCGTTTTTTTTGTGCATCCATATCGCTTATTTTTCGGCTAATATACGTATTTTTTGTGTTGTTATTGCAATGCGGCTTTTTCTATGAAAACATCTGCCTGTATTCCATCGAAATCCAAATGTATCCCCTTTGAAGCAGCAGGAGAAAAAACGATGCTTACGGCGAGTGTTTCGTTGCAAATATAATCTCCGAAACGCGTGATGACCTCTTGCAATACCGGGTCGTCGGAGAAGTAAATTTTGATCCTGTCGGTCACTTCCAGACCGCTGTTTTTTCTATAATTCTGTATCCGGTTCACCAATTCCCGTGCGATGCCTTCATACTTCAATTCGTCGGTGATATTGATATCCAATGCCACGGTGGTATGACGTTGGGTAGCTACGAGCCAGCCGTCGATATCTTTGGTACGTATTTCCACGTCTTGCAGGCTCAATGGTACTCCGGTTCCATCGTCGAGTGTAAGATGATAGGTTCCGGTTTGTTCCAATTCTTTGATTTGTTCTTGCGTCATGGCGGATACGGCTTGGGCGACCTGCTTCATCCTGGCGCCGTATTTGGGCCCGAGCAATTTGAAATTGGGTTTTATCTGCTTGACGAGAATACCCGAAGCATCGTCGAGTAGTTGTATTTCTTTTACGTTAATCTCCGCTTTGATAAGGTCTTCCACCGCGCGAATGGTTTCTCTTTCCCGCTCGTTGAGAACGGGTATCATGATACGCCGCAAGGGTTGTCTTACCTTGATTTTCTCTTTCTGCCGCAATGACAAGGCGATGGAGGAAATGAGTTGGGCTTTTTGCATTTTCTCTTCCAAATCCTTATCGATAAATGACGGGTCATACTGCGGAAAATCTTCCAGATGCACGGAGTCTTTCCCTTTACCTACGGCTTGTGTCAGGTCTTTGTACAGCCGTTCCATAAAGAACGGGGCGAAAGGTGCAGAGAGCCGGGCTACTTCCAGCATACAAGTAAACAATGTCTGATAAGCGGAAATTTTATCCTTGCCGTATTCCCCTTTCCAGAACCTGCGGCGACTCAAACGCACATACCAGTTGCTCAAATGCCCGGTGACGAAATCTTGGATACTGCGGGCGGCTTTGGTGGGGTCATAGGCATCCAAGGCTCTGTCCACTTCTTCTATCAACGAATGCAACTCGGACAAGATCCACCGGTCTAATTCAGGGCGTTCCTGCAACGGCACTCCGGCTTCTTCATAAGTAAATCCATCGAGATTGGCATACAGGGCAAAGAAGGAATAGGTATTGTACAAGGTACCGAAAAATTTCCTGCGCACTTCGTCCACCCCTTCGATATCGAATTTCAGGTTGTCCCACGGGTTGGCATTGGAAATCATGTACCAACGTATGGCATCGGGTCCGAATTTGTCCAATGTAGAGAAGGGATCTACGGCATTTCCAAGGCGTTTGGACATTTTCTTACCGTACTTATCGAGTACCAATCCGTTGGATAGTACGTTCTTGTAAGCTATACTGTCGAATACCATTCCCGAAATAGCGTGCAGGGTGTAGAACCACCCCCGGGTTTGGTCCACGCCTTCGGCGATAAAATCGGCTATTCGTTCGCCCCTTTCCTCCACGCGTTCCCGGTTCTCGAACGGATAATGCCACTGTGCCACGGGCATTGCCCCGGAATCGAACCATACGTCTATCAGGTCGGCTTCCCGGTACATGGGTTTACCCGAAGGGGAGACCAGAATTATTTTATCCACATAATTCTTATGAATATCTATTTTTTCATAGTTCTCATCGCTCATATCACCCGGTACGAAATCAGGATACGGATGTGTATCCATCACGCCTGCATCGAGTGCTTTGTCGATTTCTTCCATCAGTTCTTCCAGAGAACCGATGATACGTTCTTCGTCGCCGTCTTCGGTTCGCCATACCGGCAGGGGAATACCCCAAAACCGTGAGCGCGAGAGGTTCCAGTCGTTGGCATTTTTCAGCCAATTACCGAAACGTCCCTCCCCGGTGGACGGTGGTATCCAATTGATTTGTTTGTTGAGTTCGTACAGGCGGTCTTTTTTCTCCGTCACACGGATAAACCACGAATCCAACGGGTAGTACAAGACGGGCTTATCGGTACGCCAGCAATGCGGGTAATTGTGGCTGTGTTTTTCCACATGGAAGGCTTTGTTCTCTGTTTTGAGTTGGATAGCAATATCTACGTCCACTGGGCGTCCGGCTTGTGCGGGGTCGTCGTAATATTCGTTTTTCACATACCTGCCGGCGTACTCTTTCATATGCGAAGTAAAGCGTCCTTGCAGGTCCACCAGCGGAACGGGATTACCCGACTCGTCGAGTACGAGCATGGGGGGTACTTCGGGGCTTGCCTGTTTGGCTACATTGGCGTCGTCTTGTCCGAAAGTCGGGGCTGTATGTACAATTCCCGTACCGTCTCCGGTAGTGACGAAGTCACCGGCTATGACGCGGAAGGCGTTTTCCGGATTTTGGTAAGGCAGGGCATAAGGCATAAGTTGCTCGTATCTTATTTCGAGCAATTTATCGCCGGTGGTCACCCCTTCTACCAAGAAGGGAATTTGCTTATCCTCAGGGGTGTAATTGCGGAGTTCTCCGGCGGTATTCACTTGACGGAATTTTTTTCCGAAATGCTTTCCTACCAGAGGTTCGGCGAGAATGACGTGAATGGGTTTGTGTGTGTATGGATTATAAGTATGAATAAGTACATACCGTATTTTCTTACCTACGGTAAGGGCTGTATTGGAAGGAAGTGTCCAAGGGGTAGTCGTCCATGCGAGGAAGAAATATTCGTCACCGGGGATGATGTTGTCGAAAGGCAATTTGTTCAATTGTCCCGGGAGTATTTTGAATTGTGCGACAACAGTAGTATCGGTCACATCGCGGTAACAACCGGGCTGGTTGAGTTCGTGTGAGCTGAGCCCGGTACCGGCTTTGGGGGAATAGGGTTGTATGGTGTAGCCTTTGTACATCAAACCCTTGTCATAGAGTTGTTTCAGAAGCCACCATACACTTTCCATATATTTGGATTTGTATGTGATATAGGGGTGTTCCATATCCACCCAATACCCGATACGCCTGGTGAGATCGTTCCAGATACCGGTATATTTCATCACGGATTCTTTGCAAGCGCGGTTGTATTCATCCACGCTGATTTTCTTTCCGATATCTTCTTTGGTGATGCCGAGTGATTTTTCCACACCGAGTTCTACGGGGAGTCCGTGTGTATCCCAACCGGCTTTGCGTTCCACGCGGAATCCTTTCATGGTTTTATAACGGGCAAAGATATCCTTGACCGTCCGTCCGATGACATGGTGAATACCCGGTAATCCGTTGGCAGAGGGAGGACCTTCGAAGAACACGAATGGTTTTTGAGGGTCTTTTTCTTCCACGCTACGTTGAAAAATATCCTTTGTATCCCAAAACTCCAATATATCCCGGGATAAGCGTACCAAGTCCAACTGTTTGTATTCTGGAAATATCTTGCTCATTATAAAAACACTAATTATCGAAAACGGGCAAATTTAAAAATAATAGTTTTATCATATCGAAGGTTCCACCAAATGTTTTTAACATCGATTATACGTGAGATATGAATCCATTAGCTCCAATGGTGGAATTTGTCTGTACAGGCAATGCCGGTGATTTTGGGGGCTGCTTGTGTTATTGCAAAATGACGAATTCTGTCCGTCTGTTCTGGAGATGTTCACGTTCCGTACATTTTACACCGTCCACACAATGGTTTACAGGGCGTGATTCTCCATAGCCTTTTCCCGAAATCCGGTCAGGTGATATACCGGAAGACAACAAGTATTTCACTACGGATTCAGCCCGCATTTGCGACAGGTGCAAGTTATAAGCTTTACTGGCGCGGCAATCGGTATGTGCTTCGAACTGTACCCGTATGTCCGGGTGCTCTTTCAGCAGGATAGCTACTTTGTCGAGAATATTACGCGCTTCTTTGGTCAGTGTATATTGGTTTAAGTTAAAGTAAATTAACGGGACATTCAATATTTCTTTACCTTCATTATTTGTAGTGATAAAATCTTCTTTGTTATTTTCTTGTTCTTCCGTGTTGTGCTGTGTTTCTTCCGGTATATCTTTTTTATTTTGTTCAATGGGATTGTCGTCTTTCCTGGCAAGCTCATCGTGAATTTCAGGTTGGTTTGATTTTTTCCCTTTTCCGGATAGTTCGAAATCCACGGTTAATTCGGTATTATTTCTTTTTTTTCCGTCGAGTTTTTTTTTTACGGTAAAATAACCTTGTTTTTTGGTTGCTACCGAGAATACGGTATTGCATCCTGTCTGAATGCGGTATGTTCCGTCTTTGCCGGTTTTTATTTGAGAGACGGGATAGCCTTTTTTATTAAGCAGCATCACCGTGGCACCCGGAACAGGCTTTCCGGTGTTCACATCTGTTACCTCACCGGAAACCAGGTATTTGCATTCCAATATTTTGGTTTCTTGTTTGAAAAAATAAATATCGTCTTGACCTTTTCCATTGGGGCGGTTGGATGAGAAGAATCCTCTTTTGTGCTTCCTGTCTATCACAAAACAGAAATCATCGTATGGGCTATTGACCGGAGGATTGAGGCAGGCAGGGCTGCCTATTGTCTCATCCAGTGATACCATATAAATATCCAATCCGCCTTTTCCTCCGGGTCTATCGGAAGAAAAATAGAGTATATTTCCGTCTATATATGGAAAGTTTTCTTTGTACCTGGAATTTATCGTGCTTCCCAAATTGTGTGGTGTGCCGAAGGTGCCGTCATCATTCACGGTAATCCAATAGATATCGGATTGTCCGTAAGTGCCTGGCATATCGGAAGTAAAGAACAATATCCTGCCATCCTCACTCAACGAAGGGTGTGCACAAGAATAGTCATCGGAGTTGAAGGGTAATTCTTCTACATTGACCCATTGGTTGCCTTGTTTGATTTCGGCACGGTAAATTTTCAGGTTTATCCAGTTGTTTTTATCTGCAACATACTTTTTCCCTTTGATATTATTCTGCGTAAAATACACATATTTTAAGTCTGGCGTAAATGCTACATTGGATTCGTTGTATTTATTTGAGGTTTGGCTAAAAACAGGTGTAACATACTGAATTTCACCATTATTGCTCAAATACCCGGTATAGAGGTCGAATTTAGGCAGTTCGTCCGGGCTTTTGTTCTTTTTCATCCTACCTTTGAGCATTTTGGATTCCTTGGCATTAGAAGCGAATACGACACGGTTAGGACCAAAGAAAGTGGCACCGTAATCGGAATATTTCGTATTAGCCGAAACACTTTTTATACTATACTCTGCTCCAATGAGTTGCGCAGAGATGACAGGAGAGGATAAAAACAAAAAGATGAAAATAATTTGGGTACTTCGATACATGTGTAACTATTTGGCTAAGATAACAAACTCGGTCCGCCTGTTTTCCAAATGCTGTTTTTCGGTACATTTCACACCATTGACACAATGGTTGACAGGGAACAATTCGCCATAACCTTTACCGTAAATACGGTTGTGATCAATACCTCTTCTTGTTATATACCTTACAACTTCTGCAGCCCGTTGTTCAGTGAGTTCAAGATTGAAATCATCCGGCCCACGTGAGTCGGTATGTGCGGAGAATTCCACAATAATGGTAGGATACTGTTTCATAATTTTTACCACCTTGTCCAGTTCTTCCGCCGATTGTTCGGAAATATAGTATTTGTTCAATTCGAACTCGATGGTTTTGACATCCGCAAACAAGTCTCCTTC
>CAZQPD010000105.1:0-7261 GCA_964595235.1 uncultured Polaribacter sp. | reverse complement strand
TGCAAAGGACCTACCGGATTGAACCGGTCGATAGACAGTTTGTTCAAAGCCACCAGGTATTTACCCATGGGTTTTTTGGTATCGCCGTGGTAGGATACCAAGTGACCGATGTTGTAGTGTGAGGGGACAAAATCCAATACTTTCAGGTTGATATAATCCCATTTGGTCACCCTTGAGTCAACATAGATTGAGGTATAAACGATTCCTTTTCTGCTGTCGAATTGGTTGTGAAGGGGTCCGAGACCTACTTCCAAGCTTCCGTGCAGCGCATCTTCCAGCTTGATAATCGGAATACCGTACTTGTCTTTGCCTTCGAATTTTTTGTTCTTAATGGCATCCATTATTTTAGCGAAGCTGTAAACCCAGGCATGTGAATCGAGTTTACCGGCTACAATGATGTAATCTCCGGTCGGGTCCACATCCACACCGTGGGGTGATTTGGGCTCGGGAATCAGGTAGAGCAAGCCGTACTTGATGGATTCGTCTATGGTGATTACGTGCATGCCATTGATGACTTTACGTCCGATTTTTCCGGCTTTGAACAGTTCTTCGGCTTTTTTCCAGTTGGTCACGTGCAGGTAGTCCACGTCTCTGGATGAACATCCGGCTTCGAATGGAGGACGTCCTTGCATGATACCTCCGAAGTAAGCTTCGGAACAGAAGGAGTTGGTGAATCCCCAGCCGTAAGAAGCGTTCTTACCGGCGTCAGACAAGTCCTGGGTATAGGGAGGGAACTCGAAAGTAAATGATTTACTTTTAATGACACGTCCTTTGTCGTTGTCGAATTTCCAATAGGTAAGACCACCTCTCCAGTATTTTTTGAAGTTGGCTTCGGTCAGCGGATAGTATTTGCGGTCAAAGGGCGCCGGATATTGAGCGGCTTCCATTACATATTCAGAGTTGGGAGTAAAGAAACATCCCCCGTGGTCGGAACGGAATATGGGGTTGTTTACCACTTGTTTGACCGACCAGTCACGCAGGTCAACTACATATACCCGCGGATTGGCTTTATCATTGATCATCAGCCATTTTCCGTTATATACGCCATCTGTTTCAGAGAATCCCGGGTGGTGGGTGTCACCCCAGAGGATTTCTGCTCCGTCGATGAACCCGTCATCGAGCAGGTCCATACTTTCTTTTGAGAAACCATACCCTGCATAGGGCTGACGGGTATTGATGGGCACGTATTTCACCATTCTCATGGAGGGGATTACGTAGGAAGGGAGGTTTCCTTCCTGTCCTCCGGAGTTAGCAGTAATAGCTTCATCTTTGGCATGGTCCGGGGTAAAAGTTTTTACCGCTGCCAATACGTCGTCTTCGTTCAGACCTCGTCGTTTTACGATGTCTTGGAAGGACTCTTTTCCTCTCGGGGCGCCTAAGGCTGCTTTGTCCCCGGTTTTCTTCTTACCGCCTTCTCCACAACCGGTAGAGAATAAAGCGATAAGCGATAGAGACATGATTACGCTAATAAGCCGTAACCAGGATTTATGATTTGATTTTTTCATGATATATCTATGTTATTTCGTTTATTAAAAATATTTAATAATGGCTTTATTCTTCTTTACCCAGCTTTTCGTCGAGTAGTTTTTTGGCTCTCAATCCCACGTCGGCGGTTTTGACTTGATATTGCCAGTATTGTTCAGCCCATAAGAAAGCGTCTTTCCATTTGCCTTCTTTAGCGTATTTCTTATACTTTTCTTCGGCGGGTTTGGCTTTTTCCAATTGGTCGAATGCATCGTCCACCAGAGCTTTTACGTACGGATATTTGGCAAAGTCGTTTTTCTTGAGATATTCGACTACGCCTCCGATGATATCGCCGGTTTGCTTGATGACTTTGATTTTTTCTTCGTAGTTTTTCTTGTATTCGGCCAATTCTTCTTCAGTGAGTTTTTCGCTGATGTTACCGACGGGACCACCTTTATATCCTTTGGGACGTACCAGGAGGATACCTTCCATTTCCAGGTGGAGAGCGGAGCAGAATTCGGTACAGTAGTACGGGAATACACCCGGACGGTCGGCTACGAAAGTAAGGGATGCCGTTTTACCGGGTTCGAAACTACCGTGGCGGCCATAGGTATCTACGGTAAATCCGTGGGTTTCGTCTTCTGCACGTTCGAGGTTGGTCAAGTGGAAGGTTACGATATCTCCTTCGTTGACTTCGACGATTTCAGGTGTGATGTGCGAACGGATGAGGGTTCCGAATATATGTACCCGGTTTCCTTGGCGTTCGATTTTTTCCTGTCCGGCGAGTGCGCGGAAAGGTGAAGGTTCACCAGTACGTGAGTTGGTACCGGTAGGATAGCGTATGATGGGCTTAATGGTAGTCCGAAGGATGGCTACGTTACCATATACGTTAGCTTGCGGCAGGGTCATGGTATAGATATCTTCCATGCTGTCGTCGGCGGATATATCTATAAGGTGTTGGATGCTGGGACGTACGGGACCTGTTTTGGGCAGGTTTTCCAGATAGGCTTCTTTGTCCACAGCTATCAGGTAATTCGAATGCGGTTCGGATGACATTCCTTGGGGTGTCATGAGATAGGCGGGTTTGAAGTTGAGTTTTACTTCGTCCATTTTGGTACCTTTCTCGAAGTTGAACCGTACAATTTTGCTGTCATCGTGTGCTGAGGCGTACGCTACACCTTTTCTGTAATCAAAAGCAATATCGACGACACCTTTGCCGATGGCTACGGATTTGTGTAGTACGTCGGCTGCTTTGACGTCTTTACCGAGGTTTGATTTGATTTTGGCGGCATCGAGTACTACCACTTCGTCAGCTGCAGCCAATACATATTTACCGTCGGGAGAGACTTTCAATGTATTGGCATATGCGGGCAGTTCGATGAAGCTGAGGATGCCTGCTTTTTTCACTTCATCCAGCGGGACAAACTTGCTGGAAGGGGTGGGTTTGGTTTTCATTCCGGTGGCTTTTTCATAGTCCAAAGCATAGACATATGTTTTACCACCGTCATATGCCAATCCAAAGAACATGCCTTTGGAAGCTCCTTTACCCACATCATTATAATCTAATGTGTAGGGAGGCATTTCCACAGTGAAAGATTTATCTTTCAGGATACGTCCTTTGTGTTCGCCTTCTTTTTCGATACGGTGGAAATTCCAGAAAGTAACGCCGTTCTTCATAGCGGCTTTGTCCACGGTTTTCATATCCCATGCAGCGGGATATTGTCCGGATTGGATGACCCATTCTGTGTTGGGTGTTACCACTGCTTGTGGAAATACACTTTTTAGAATAGTGTTCGACAGTACTTGTTTGGTTTCGAAGTCGTCCAGACCGAGCAGGGCTATACGCGCATTGGCTCCGTCGGAGAAAAAGGCGTACTTGCCGTCATATTTCCCGTCTGTTTCCGAGAATGCGGGGAAACGCATGTCTCCGTAAGTAGGAATACGGTTGTCGGGATTTGATCTTTTGAGCAAGAGGCTACTTTCATCGTCAAATCCGTATCCTTGCCATGGTTCGGGTGAGAATACCCCAACGTATTTGTATATACGCATGGAAGGGATTCCGTAAACGATCATCGTACCGGAATTTCCGGTTCCCACGATGCCGAAATATTCGTCACGGCCACCGCGGGGCATGAAGGTTTTTACTGCGGCAATTTTATCCTTGTCGGATAATCCCCTGGCTTTTAATACAGCATCTACTGTTTCTTGGGCCGCTATTTCCGCAATGCCGAATATTGCCATTACGAAAACTCCAAGAAGCATTGAGGGAAACCATTTTGATTTTCTCATAAGTCTCAATTTAAATTTGGTTATTATCGATGCGTGAATTTAAGACAACCTGTTATATTAATCCATGACATAAATCAGGTATTTCCCTGAAAAAAATTATTGTTAAAAAAATATGACAATAACAACAAAATCAACAATATAGACCGGTAATAAAATACCAAAAAGTCTTTTGTTGCTCCATATGTGTAATATTTGCTACATAAGATAGTGGACAGCAACGGTGTAAAAGAGTGTTTTCGAATATAAATTACTGTGAAAAATATAGCTTTATTCGAGGTATGAGCGGGACATTGATGCCGGATTATTTTATAATGGTTTGCCCTTTTGATTTTCAGTAGAACCTTAATATTCCTTGGTGTTATGGTTTGGGGTTTTGGTATTTTTTTGTACGAAAAATATGTCAGGATGGTAATGCCAGGGGTTTTTTACGTGGTAAGTATTAGGGACGAACGGAAAAGTATTTCCGGAAAATATTGATTGCCAAAAGATTATTGCGAAATATAAAAAAATATGCTTCGGATTGATTTTCAAAATATTGTTTATCTTTGCCAATCATTATAATTTATAAACCAAAAAATTTTTTGTCATGAAGAAATTAGGATTGATCATTTTAAGCCTGGCATTATTTGCATCATGTGGTGGTGATGGTGCCAAAAAAGAAAAAAAGGAAGTCGCTCAAAAAACCGAAGTGAAAAAAGAAGAACCTAAAAAGGAAGCCAAGGCTGCTGCTGATGTGGACGGTAAGGCGCTTTTCATTTCCAACGGTTGTGTAGCTTGCCATCAAGTGGATAAGAAAACCGTGGGCCCTGCTTTGAAAGAAATAGCTAAAAGTTATGAAGGTAAAAAGGATGCTATGGTAAAATTCTTGAAAGGCGAAGGTGAAGCTATTGTTGATCCTGCCCAGTTTGCCGTGATGAAGCCCAATTTGGAAATCACTAAAAAAATGGCGGATAATGAAGTAGGTGCTATTGTTGATTACATCCTTTCCGTGAAATAATTTTTGTGATTACACTATTAAGAAACCGGGCTTTGCCCGGTTTTTTTTTTATAAAATCAATATGAATGTGATTAAGCCACGTGCTTATTTTTCGGTAACGATGAAAAAGCCGTCACTTCCCTTTTCTTGGTACAACGGCATGAGGATATATCCGTCCGACGGGCTGTCGATTACTTTGCCTTCCTGCAATGCCAAAGGTTCGTGTTTTTTTACCGGCTTGAAGTTATAATACCCTTCTTTCATCCTGAAATTATGGTATGTCTCCAGCTGGTGGTGGTATATTAGTTCAAGATGGTGGGGGTATTGGCGGGATATGCTTCGTAATGCTTCCCTGCTCTTGGTTACGGCATCGATATTTTCGTCTATTACTCCTTTATAAGCAAAGGCATGCCAAAGCGCATAAGTAAGGTTGTTTACCGCTTCCCGTGTCCCATGCGTTCCCCCTTCGAATACGACCGAAGTCATTCCTTTTGCACCGAAGTATTCCAGTGTGGTTCCTTGCAAATTTGTAGAGAGTTTTTCTATAAAAGGGACACCGAACGAACGTGCCATTTCGATACTTTGGGGGTTGTCGGCAGGTATGCAAAACAACCCGCTGGAAGCCGAAAAAGTATGCAGGTCGATAAATGTGCACCCTTGTGTTTTATTTTTGCAAATGTCATTTATGATGAGGGAATGTAGTTTTTTCAGTGGAATTTCATCTTGATAGACAGGTTTTTTGCGGTTGATGATATCAGGTATCCAAAGCCTGTTCAGGTCTTTTTCTATGAAGCGTTCGCCATTTTCCAAAGCGGGGATGTTTCCTTTCAGGAAATATACACTTCCTTTTCCGGGGTCAAAATAGTTTGTAAATGACTTTAAAATATTCTCAATTGCATGAATGCCGGCTTCTTCATTGCCATGTATGCCGCCTACCACAATTATTTTATTGCCGGGATTCCCCTCGAAAAGTTTAATGATATGTGGGTTATCGTAAGTGTTCTCTCTATCCATTTCCGGGATGAAATTTATGCAGCGCAAATTTGCAAAATAAATGCTAAATACGGAAGCGGGTTTGGGTATTTTTTTGTTTCTTTGTATGTCATTGCAATAGAATACCATGTCACATTTATATATTTCTATTACCATTATTTTGTACTTTGCTTTGTTGCTGGTAATGTCGTATTTCAGTTCGAAAAACGATGACAGCAATGAGGTGTTTTTCCGTGCGCGCCGTGAAGCTCCATGGTATCTGGTCGCTTTCGGAATGATAGGTGCATCGCTCTCGGGTGTTACTTTCATATCGGTACCCGGATGGGTGGATGAGCAGGGTTTTTCATATTTGCAGATGGTTTTCGGTTATATAGTCGGGTATTATATCATCGCGCATGTATTATTGCCTTTGTATTACCGGATGAACCTTACTTCTATTTACCGGTATTTGCTGGACAGGTATGGAGAGAAGGCTCATAGGACCGGTTCCATTTTGTTTTTGGTTGCCCGTACCGCCGGTGCTTCACTCAGGTTGTTTTTGGTTGCAGGAATCTTACAGCTCCTCGTATTCGACCAGTGGAAGGTTCCCTATGCGGTTACCGTGACTATTACCATATTGTTGATATGGATATATACTTTCCGCGGTGGGATTAAGACGATAATTTGGACGGATACGTTACAGACTTTTTTCATGCTTGCCGCATTGGTTGTTACGATTGCCGGGATAGCTTCGCGAATGGATTTGCACCTTGACGGACTGGTGGAAACGATTAGATCCAGCCCTTACAGCCGGATTTTCCATTTCGATGATTTCAGGGATAAGAACTATTTCTGGAAGCAATTTGCCGCAGGAGTTTTTATTGCAGTTTCCATGACGGGTTTAGACCAAGGTATGATGCAAAAAAATCTGAGTGTCAGGACACTCAGGGATTCTCAAAAGAATATGTGGTGGTTCTCCTGGATGCTACTTATAGTTAATCTGTTATTTTTGTCATTGGGAGCGCTGTTGCTCCTTTATGCGGATTATCAATCCATCGATTTGAAATCAATGGGAATTTTGGGGGACAAAATATTTCCTTACATCGCCGTCAATGGCGGTCTGGGTGTCTTTCCGGCGGTCCTTTTCATTTTAGGGCTTATCGCCGCTGCATATTCTTCTGCCGATTCTTCCATGACGGCGATTACCACCTCGGTGAGTTTGGATATATTGGAAATAGACAAGAAGTACTCACCCGCACGTCAGAAAGTATTGCGAAAGTGGGTGCATGCAGGGATTTCGTTGGTCTTTATCTTGGTGTTGTTGTTGTATAAGCAGGTGATTAAAGACCAGAGCATTATCCATTCTATCTTTACCTTTGCCGGATATACTTACGGTCCTTTGTTGGGGTTGTATGCTTTCGGCTTGTTTACCCGGTTCAAAACCCGGGATACGTGGATACCTCTTATCGTTATCATCGCTCCGCTATGTACATATTTTGTTTCCGTTTTGCCCCGTAAATTGGGTTGGAAATATGAATTCGGGTTTGAGTTATTGCTTAT
>CAZQPD010000104.1:0-2586 GCA_964595235.1 uncultured Polaribacter sp. | reverse complement strand
CCCGGAGAATCAGAAGATAATGATATTTCAGAAGGGGAAAGCGGTTCTGCACCGGCAGAAATAGATCCTGAGAAATTCCTCGAAGAATTCGATTGGCATATGTATGAAGAAGGTATCGAAGAAATAGATGCCAAACAACTCGAAGAATTTGAAAAAGCCCTGGAAGGTACCCTCGGATTCGTCAACGAACACGAAGTCATCGAAGGTACGGTAGTCAGTATGGACGACCGCGAAGCCATTATCGATATCAATTCCAAGTCGGAAGGTGTGATATCTTTGAACGAATTCCGGTATAACCCCAATCTGAAAGTAGGTGATAAAGTGGAAGTCATGGTGGACAAACGCGAAGACAGCACCGGACAGCTCGTCTTGTCCCACCGTAAAGCACGTATCATCAAGGCTTGGGAAAGGGTAAACAAAGCCTACGACAATGATGAAGTAATAACAGGCTATATCAAATGCCGTACACGGGGAGGTATGATTGTCGATGTGTTCGGTATCGAAGCATTCTTGCCGGGGTCACAGATAGATGTCAAACCTATCCGTGATTACGACCAATACGTAGGCAAGAACATGGAGTTCAAAATCGTGAAAATCAACCAGGAATTCAAAAATGTAGTCGTATCGCACAAGGTATTGATAGAAGCCGATCTCGAAGACCAAAAGAAAGAAATTATCAGCCAGCTCGAAAAAGGGCAAGTACTCGAAGGAGTGGTCAAGAACATTACATCATATGGTGTGTTCGTCGATCTGGGAGGTGTGGACGGATTGGTACATATCACCGACCTGTCGTGGAGCCGTGTTTCCCACCCCAGTGAAGTGGTAGAACTCGATGAAACGATTAACGTGGTCATCCTCGATTTCGATGAAGATAAATCAAGAATACAGCTCGGTATCAAACAATTGACAGACCACCCGTGGGATGCCCTGGATCCCAATCTGAAAGAAGGTGACAAAGTAAAAGGAAAAGTGGTCGTCATTGCCGATTACGGTGTATTTGTCGAGATAGCACCGGGTGTGGAAGGACTCGTTCACGTATCCGAAATGTCCTGGTCCACCCACCTGCGTTCGGCATCCGAATTTGTCAAAGTAGGTGATGAAGTGGAAGCAGTCATTTTATCACTCGACCGCGAAGAACGTAAAATGTCACTCGGTATGAAACAACTCATGCCCGACCCATGGGCGAATATTGCCGAGAAATATCCCGTCGGTTCGATTCACAAAGGAAAAGTCAGAAATTATACGAATTTCGGTGTTTTCGTCGAGTTGGAAGAAGGCGTGGACGGACTCGTCTATATCTCTGACCTGTCATGGACCAAAAAGATAAAACACCCTTCCGAATTCGTCAATGTCGGCGATGAACTCGAAGTAAAAGTAATGGGCATCAATGCCGAAGAACGAAAACTGAACCTCAGCCACAAACATACCCAAGAAAATCCTTGGGACAAACACGAAGAGGTATATACAATAGGTTCCAAGCATACCGGTAAGGTCAAGGAAAAAGTGGACAAAGGTGCACTGGTAGAGTTCGAAGACGGAGTGGAAGCATTCCTGCCCGGACGTCATATGGTAACCCAGGACGGAACCAAACTCAAAAAAGGTGACGAAGCCGAATTCGTCGTTCTCGAGTTCAGCAAAGAATACCGCCGCATTGTTGTTTCACATACGGCTACTTTCAAAGAAGAAGAGAAAAAAGCAATCGAAGAAGTCAAGAAAAAAGCCGATGAAGCCGATCCTACCACTCTGGGAGATGTGGCGGAAACCCTTGCCGCACTCAAAAAGAAAATGGAAGAAGGAGAGAAATAATACCGGTAGCTCTTATCCGGAAAAAACCGTTTGCAATCGCAAACGGTTTTTTTTTATTTAGGGTCTGCTGAAAATCACAGAAGTGCCTGAATTTTTTAATTTGTGAGAGGGCAGAGCGTTAAGAAAATGCCCGGTGGGCATTTTTAGCGAATGAGCCAGCCTGCCGCATCGGCGGAAAAACTTCACCAAATATAAAAGATTTCTCCCTCCGGTCGAAATGACAGAGCCGTGTCATTCCGAACGAACGAGGTACGAGTGAGGAGGAATCTTTTCAATAAAAGTAAAGATTTCTCACTCCGCTAACGCTCCGTATCGAAATGACACGGCACCACCAACTATCAACTAAAAACTAATAACTATCAACTCAATTATTGTTTGGGAGTTTTTCAGCAGAGCCTATTTACCACTCTCCAATTCATCCGTTTCTCCCATTTGTTTCAGTATTTCCATGGTTCTGTGTGCCTCCTCTTCATCTACGATACTGATAGCGCTCCCTACATGTACCAACACATAGTCGCCGACTTTCGCTTCGGGTACCATGGCGAGATTTACATCTTTGATGATACCGTCGAAACTGACTTTGGCAATGCGGAATACCTCATCGAGTTGGGCATCGATTTTAATAATTTTTCCCGGTATGGCTAAACACATTTTTCTTATTTTTTTGTTATTAAAAATTATCACATCCATCCCAGCCAATATACACCAACCACCAGGGCAAACAATCCGCCGTAAAACCGGAAATCAGTGAATAGGTGCCGGGATTTACCGGGTTTGCCG
>CAZQPD010000103.1:0-10388 GCA_964595235.1 uncultured Polaribacter sp. | reverse complement strand
AGATGCCCGGGTTTGTATGAATAGTCGTCTTCGGGCGGTACGTTTTCATTTCGGCCTATCAGGAACAAGCCTAAATCCTCAGTCCATTCGCTGTCAAAATATCCTGCAAATTGCGGATTGGTAGTTGCATTTTCCCCGGTGATAACGGGTAATTCTCCATTGGGTCCGGGAACTCCACGGATTACGACAGGTAATGCGGCGGTTCCCGAAGCCCGGATAAATATTTTAGATGCATACGGCGTTTCCCGCCAATACACGGAAACAGTGTCGCCGGGTTGTAAACCTATCCAGGGTACTGTTCCTAATTCACTGTATGTTTGTCCAGGACCTACTTTGTAATGCGTAGCATTAGCCATCAGGACTGTCCAAAGTAAAAAAATAGCAACAAGGTGTGGGATATGCCGTCTCATCTTTAGTTGATAGTTGTGAGTTGTGAGTGGATAGTTGGATGTCCTGTCATTTCGATACGGAGCGATAGCGGAGTGAGAAATCTTTTATAGTTATGAGTGGATAGTTATGAGTTGATAGTTAAGGGCGCTGTCATTTCGATACGGAGCGATAGCGGAGTGAGAAATCTTTACATTATTAGGAAAGATTCCTCCAAGCTCCTACGACGCTTGTTCGGAATGACACGATGCCCCTAACGTCGTTCGTCCGGAATGACAACGGTATCCTTGCGCTGTTCGTCCGGAATGGCAGGCTCCTATACCGCCCTGCCATTGTGGTTTTCAGCAGACCTTATTTAAGTTCTATTTTTCCGGTTCCTTGCAGATGTCCTTCCATATATACATCGATATAATACCTGCCCTTATCGAGGGCTTTTTCCGGGATTTCGGTCAGGACGATAACTTCCTTGTCGGAATTTTCATAAGGTACGGTGGTATTGTCCGTATAAGAATGTATATTCCCGTTGGAGTCGTTGAACTTGCCGCTGGGGGCGATTACTTCGCCGGAAGCTGTTTTAACAATGATAAAAACTTCCCTGTCGCCTGGTTTGGCAATGTTGTTTTCGAGAATGGTAAATTTGATTCTCAATGCATCTGTTTTTTGTCCACGGGATGTTTCTTTCAATTTGCCGTTGGACTTCCTTCTCAGAGGTAATACGTCGATATTTCTGATTTTTAGTGCGGAAGCTTTGGTAATGGTCTCTGACATTTCACGTGTTGTAACTATCAGACTGTCTGCTTCTTTCTGTTTTTGCTCTATGAGTTGTTCTTGCTGTTGGACCACGGATTTAGTGCTGTCGATTTCCATGCTGAGGGCATAATTCTCTTTACGCAACAATTCCGCTTCTTCCAACAGTTGCCGGTTGGCTTCTTCGAGTTGTGCCAATTTGTTTTTGTACTTTTTGATTGTCGAATAATTGATCTTTTTTAGTTTTCGGATTTCTTCTTTGAACAAAACCAATGAGTCTTTAAAGCTGGATAATCTATCCTTCAAGCCGGTGTTTTCAGCGATTGCGCGGTCCAATGACTGGATTTTCTCATCCAAATCGGCTTGAATTTCCAATTTTTCATTGAGAAGTTCCTGCTCATTGATTTGGTACTTCTTATAATTATTATAGGTGAAAAAACCTAAAATCAGGAGGAGAATAGCGAGGATAATCGATACGATGTTCCCAGTTGAATTCTTTTTTTCCATTACTTTTAAAATAATTGTTTTACTAATGGCAAATGTACGAAATAGATTTTTATTATTGGTTAATAATATCTTTATTCCCGGTTAAAATATTCTTAAATTTTTATGATAATTGAAAAATCATCTCGAATTTTTGCTGTAAATTTGCGATTATTTTTAAAACAAGAAATCGGGGTGACCCGTAAGCAGTATTTACCCATCAACAAATGGGCTACAGGTGACCGCCCCCGTGAAAAGCTCCTCAAACACGGTGCTACCTCTCTGTCGGATGCCGAACTTATCGCCTTGCTCATCGGTTCCGGATACAAGGAAATGTCAGCCGTGGATGTGGCGAAAACGATTCTTCATGATCTGGACAACGATTTGAACCGCCTGGCAAAGCTCTCGGTCAATGACCTGTGCCGGTTCAAAGGCATAGGCACAGCCAAAGCCGTCAGTATCGTCGCAGCATTGGAACTGGGAAGGAGAAAAAGAAATACCCCGCCTGACGAAAAACCCATGATCACATCCAGTGCTTATGCTTACGAAGTCCTGCGGCACGTTCTCTCCGACCTGAACCATGAGGAATTCTGGGTTCTCTACCTGAACACCTCACTGCGTGTCATCACCTACAAGCGGATTATCAAGGGAGGAATAAATGCCGGTTCCGTGGATATCCGTTTGGTGTTCAAATACGCCCTCGAACTTACCGCCACTTCCATTTTACTCGCTCACAACCACCCTTCGGGAAATGTACTGCCGAGTACCGCCGACAAAGCAATCACCCGGAAAATAAAGAAAGCAGGTGAATTTCTGAACATCAGTTTGCTCGACCACATCATTGTCGGAGAAAATACGTATTTTAGCTTTGCCGATAAAGGAATATTGGACGAATAAATTTTGACAGGAAAAAATTGATACTGGTATATTCACATAAGACTAGCCCGCGGTTGAGCTATATCCTTAAGCACTTTTTCCGCAACTTGCTCGGAGTGCCCGTCACATCTACTACCAAGGTCGATGAGTTTGTCGCACACAACGGACCCAAAATCACCTATTCCAACAATCCGCTCGGAAAGGAATTCTTCATCCGTAGCACCGGCTTGTTGTTCGAACAGGGGATAGGGGAAACTTCCATTCACATCAGGGACTGGGAAGACGTGCCTGCCTTTTACTATACTGGCGAACATTCGGATATCCCGTTCGATATCTTTGCCGCCGCTTTTTTCCTGCTTTCCCGGTATGAAGAATACCAACCCTACGTACCGGATTCTTCCGGGCGTTTTCCCGCTGGTCAAAGCGTGGCTTTCGACAAGGGGTTCCTCGATATACCCGTCATCGACCTGTGGGCGATGAAATTCAAAGAAAAACTCTCCCGGCGCTTCCCCGGTTATTCTTTCCCAACCCGTGAATTTTCCGTAAAAACCCTTATCGAAGTTAATGAAGCCTATGCCTACAAGCATAAAGGCATCCTGCGTACTGCCGGCGGATATGCAGGGGATATTTTCCGCTTGCGGTTCAAAAACCTGGTCGAACGTACCGCCACTTTGCTGCGCCTCAAAGAAGATCCGTATTTTATCTACAAAGAACTTTTGGACGATATCAGAGAACACCGGACCGATGCCGTTTTCTTTTTCCTGTTCAGTGAATTTACCACCTTCGATACCAATGTATCATCCAGCAATCACCGCTACCGGCTTTTGATAAAACGCATTATCGACTACGTTCCCTTCGGGCAATTGTTCTCATACTATACTGCCGGAGACCAAGAGAAAATGCTCGCTGAAAAAAAACGCCTCGAAAGCCTCGCAATACGTCCGGTAACCAAAAGCCGCCAACACCGCAGCCGGGTGGAAATACCCGGTACCTACCAGCACTTGGTAGATGCGGGAATCGAAGAAGAATACAGTATGGGATACGAAACACACTGCGGCTTCCGGGCAGGTACCTGCACCCCGTTCTATTTCTATGATTTGGACTATGAAATTCAAACCCCGCTGAAAATATTCCCCGTAGCGGTTTCTGACAGGGCGTTGATGGATGTGAAAAAATACACTCCCGCCGAAGCCCGTCTGCATATGGAAAAAATCCGTTATCGCGTCCGGCAGGCGGGAGGACAATTTATCATGAGCATACGCAATGCCTCGTTGAGTGCTAAACATCCCCGGTGGAAAGAACTGTTTTACCAATTTATGCACCATGAATGAATACAAGGTCAGGTATGTCCCCAAGGTAAAGCTCGAACCGGAAAAGTACATGGAACTACTCTCCGGGGCAGTCTATACCAATCCTTATTCCCACTGGGAATATTTGGATTTGGTTACCCCGAAATGGGATGCCCTGGTATGGGGGGATTACGATGCCGTCATGCCTTTGCCTTATGCACGGGCAAAGAGGTATTTGTGGCGTATGAAAATACTGCAACCTATGTTCTGCCAACAACTCGGCATTTTCTCCAAAATACCGGTAAACGGCGAACTATTCCGCGCGTTTATACACGAATTTCTAATGTTGAACCCCAAGACCTATGCCTTTCACAGCGGATTGACACCGCTAATCAAAGATGCCGCTTTCCCGCAAATGCATGAAAAAACCAATTATGTTCTCGACCTCAACGCGGATTACAACGACTTGCGCGCGGGCTATTCCACCAATGCAAAACGCAATATCGCCAAAGCCCGCCGCCAACAATACGAAGTAGTGAAAGACGTGCCGGTAGAGGACTTCCTCCGGCTGAAAAAACTCGCGAGCCGGCATCGAATTTCACGAAAAGTATGGCGTACTATGGAGCGCATCATCCGGTACAGCGGGGAATGGGGTGCCGGATACAGCTTGGGCGTCCGGGATGCCGGCGGTCAGTGGCAAGCCGTAATTTTCTTACTTACCGGTAGCCGCAGGCTGGTACACCTGGTTTCCGCCTCCGGCGAAATGGGGAAAAAAAACGGAGCCATGAGCCTGTTGTTCGATTCGATTATCGAAGAATATGCCGGACAAAAAAAAATACTGGACTTCGAAGGTTCCGGAATTCCCGGAGTAGCCCGTTTTTTTCAGAGCTTCGGCGCCGTGAACGAACCTTATTACGTATATAGCAACTTGTGATGAAAGCCTTATGGTGGAACATAGCGGAATGGATAAAATCCGGCGGAATAGATGTTCTCGTCCCTTTCTATCACGGTGTATCACCCGATCCTGCGATGTTTTCAGAAGGGCTGTATCCACACAAAACCCCCGCCGCTTTCGAGCGGGAGGTGGAATATCTGGTACGGCGGTTCCGTCCTGTGGATATTGAGGAATTGATAGGCTTCATCCGGCGGGGGGAACGCCCGGACAAACCCCTCGTGCATCTGACCTTCGATGACGGATTGCGAAGTGTATTCGAATATGCCTTGCCCGTATTGAAAGCCAAAGGAATACCCGCTACCGTATTCGTCAATACGGCATTCATCGACAACCGCGATATGTTCTACCGTTACAAAGCCGTACTCTTGCAAAAACACCTGGAAGCCCACCCCGGATTGACATGGGAGGACGATGCGGAAGGGGTGGCAGAAGCCGGCGGACTAACGGAATACATTTCCCGTATAGAATATGACAATAGGCACCTGCTGGATGAAATTGCCACCGCCACCGGATTCGATTTTAAGGCATTTCTCGACAGGGAAAAACCTTATCTGTCGAGTGAGCAAATCCGTACATGGCTGTCGGAAGGCTTCGGGTTGGGTTCCCATTCCATCGACCATCCGTATTTTGCCGGGCTCGATGAGGAAGAACAATTGCGGCAAGTAAATGTAAGTCTGGATTACCTGTCGGAACATTTCGGGATACCTTACCGTGCGTTTGCTTTCCCTTTTGAGGATTTGGGCGTCAGCCGGAATTTTTTCGACCGGATGAAGGTCGATATCAGCTTCGGAACGGCAGGCTTGAAAACAGACCCCATACCCAATCACTTGCAACGTATGGATTGGGAACGCTGCCCCGGAAATCCCGGCTCTTACCTGCTTGCCGGATACCTGAAATACCTGCTGAAAATACCTTTGTCAAAACACCGTATATACAGGAATTGAAAGATGAATTTTTTAGAGAAAATAGCGCAAAATTTTATCCGTTACCGCGAGCAACCGGCTTTTGTGATAGATGGTGAGAGCTATACTTACGAAGCATTTTCCCGTATGACGGGAGGCATCATCAAGCGCTTGGAAGAAGAGGGATTTAAGCAAGGTGACAGGGCATTGGTGGTGCTCAATGACGATGTGCAGACCTATGCGGCGATATTTGCCGTTTGGTTCGCCGGAGGAACGATGGTCCCTGTGAATCCCACCCATCCCGGATCCAGAAATCTATCGGTGATACGGCAGGTGCGTCCCGCTTATGTTTTATCGCATCATGCTTCGCATGCCGGATGGGCGGCGCATTTTATTTCCCTGGCAGGAATCAAGCCTGCCCCTGTGCCGGAGGAATTTCCCTTTTTTGAGGAGGATTTGCTCTATATCCTATTTACCAGCGGGAGTACGGGAGTGCCCAAAGGGGTGATGATTACCCGGGACAATATGCAGCATTATCTGGATAACCACAGGAGATTGCTTCCCGGATTGCGCCCCGGTATGCGGTATTTGCAAATGTTAGAGCTCACGTTCGACGGCTCTTTGCAGACCTATCTGATGCCGCTTGTCGAAGGTGGAACCGTATATCACGTGGATAGCGGGAAAGTGAAATATTTGGAGGCATTGCGCCTGATGAAGGAATACGGTATCGAGTATGTCAAAACCAACAATTCCACTTTGTTTTTCCTGCGTCCGTTTTTCGACCGGATCAGCCTGCCGGAATTGAAATATTGTCTGTTCAGCGGAGAAGGCTTGCAGGAGCATTTGATTAGGGAGTGGATGCGAAAGCTTCCCCATGTGCGGAATTTCAATGTATATGGACCAACCGAATGTACGGTGAATACTTTGGCATATCCCATCCGCGATGAAGCGGATTTGGAAAGGAATTACCACGGTATTATTGCCATAGGTACCCCGTTCGGAGAAAACCGGGTACGCATTTGCCACCCGGACGGCAGCCCGGTGGAAACGGGGGAAACGGGAGAGATATGCCTCGCCGGCGGACAGGTATCGCCGGGATATTGGGAGGATGCGGAGAAGACGGCGGCGGCTTTTGTAACGATAGACGGCGAACGCTATTACCGCACCGGCGACTATGGATTTACCGGTCCGGAAGGAATCGTATATTTCGCCGGAAGGCGTGATAACCAGGTGAAATTCAAGGGGTACCGTATAGAATTGCAAGAGCTGGAAAGCCATGCGGTACGTTATTATTCCGGCTGTCGTTATGTGGCGGTGATCACCGGTGGGGAGGTTCAGCAGTTGGTTTTGGCGGCAGAAGGAGAAGTGGACGTGGTTGGATTAACCGCATTTCTGCGAAATGCCCTTCCCGCCTATATGGTACCTGACAGGGTGGAAGTAGTCGATGCCTTTCCCCTGACGGCAAATGGCAAAATAGATAAGAACCGCTTACGCGAAATGATTACCCGCCAGTGAAAAAAATAAAAAAACTCATAGTGTCCAATTTATCCGCTCTCTACCGCCTGCTGTTGCCGGAAACCGGGATGCACATGGAGCGTACCGGTACGGGAGCGTATTTCCATCATGAGAAATATCCTTGGCCCGGTATGTGGGTACCGGAATGCCCTGTTACCGGCGAAGCATTAACAGCGGATTTGCCCGGTATTTGCCCGCCGGGGTTGCCCGTATGCTATCTGCTGCTACCCGCTTCATTATCGCGTTTGCCGGTATTGAGAGAACAGGGTTGGTTCCCTGTCAAGAGATGGATGGGGATGTATCTCGATGTCCTGCCAGGAGAAATGCCGGAGGGTTCGCATTTCGCGGTACGCGGGATAAAAAAAGAGGAATTGAAAGAATGGGTGGATATGACGAACCTCGGTTTGTACGGTGGTAAGAAGGTATTGCCGTATCCGTTGGTGGAGCGCTTGTACAGGGCTTCACAGGTGCGGATATTTGCCGGTTTTTCGCAAGGTAATATGGTGGCGGGGGTACTCATTTTCGATGCCGGCGATAGCCGGGGAGTGTATTTTACCTCGGTACTACCTGATCACCGGGGCAAGGGTTACGGACGGATTTTGATGCATGTTGCCTTACATGGAACGGACGGCAGCGAAGTACCCGTGGTATTGCACAGTACGGAGATGGGAGAGGGGCTGTACCGCAAATGCGGATTTGTCCCTGTGGAAGCTTTGTTTATTTTTGCACGTAGAACTCAATAATATGAAACAATCTATTTCCGGACAAGTATATGATATCATAGCACGTCAATTTAATTATGAGGGGGAAATAACCCCGGACATGGCTGCGAAAGACATAGACGGCTGGGACTCATTGGGGCATGCTTTGTTGTTACAAGCCCTGGAAAAGCATTTCGATATTCGCTTCGAACTGGATGAGATATTCGGTATGCAAACGGTGGCGGATATGGTGGAAACGGTAATCCGGAAACTGGCATAAGTCAAACCATGGAATTTCTCTATATCACAACGGGCGAATTGATGGATTTTATCCACAGTGATTTGTACCGCTCGTGGGAGTATGTTCCTGTTAGCTCCTTACGGGCAAAGTCGTTGAGCCGTTATCCCTATGCACGGAAAGAGGATGTGTTGCTCGTAGTAGCGGTGGACGGCGAGCGCCGTATATTGGGTTTTGCCGGGGCATTGCCCGACCGGCTTCCGGAGTCCCCGGAGGAGCGTATTGCCTGGAATTCGGGCTGGTGGGTGCACCCGCAGCACAGGAGTAGCGGCGTAGCATTACCCCTGTTCTATGAACTGCTGAAAGCCTGGGACAAACGCATTATGCTGTCGGATATGACACCGCATTCGCGCAGGATAATACAGAGTTTGAATTATTTTACCGAAGTACTGCCCGTAGAGGGTTATATTTATTATTTCCGGTTTCCGGTAGCGGATAGGCAGCTACCCGGTGCCGTATTGATAGACCGGATACTCAACAGCCCGGTGGATGCATCGGCATGGGTAAAGAGCCGTTTGCGGCGAAGTGCCGGTTACCGGGTGGAATATTTGCCCGTAGCTGATGAGGAGGCGGCGGCTTTCATCCGAAGGATGAACCGGAACTTTCTGTTCCGGCGGGACGCTGAACACTTGTCGCAGATGATGGCTTATCCGTGGCTGGGGACAAAGGATGAACTGACGGACACCGACCGGAGGTATCCGTTCAGCGTCCAAAGCCGCCGCTACGAACACGAAGTGGTCAATATATACCGGGCAACGGGGGAGTTGGCGGCAGTACTGTATATAACGGTGAGGGATTCGACCATGAAAATCCCGTATGCTTATTACGACAGCCGTGATGCAGATTTGGTCGCAGCTTTTACGGTCGATGAAATACGAAGGAGAGGATTTTCGAAGTTGCTGGTTTTTTCGAAGGAATTGACCGGTGCTATGGAACGATTGCGCCCCATACCGTATTTGTCGGCACGTCCGGTAAGCAGGGTATTTGCCGTATCGCGTGATGTATTACCTTTGTTACCGGAATCTTATGAATTTCAAGACGGATACGGGGATGTGGCGTTTACTTGATAATGTCGTGGGAATGGATAAAGGGAGGGGATGATAAATAGGGACTGCTGAAAAACTTTATTAGTTGATAGTTGTGAGTTATTAGTTGATAGTTGGGCGAAAGCAGGATACGGGTGAATTTTCGATAAAGGGGAATATCTGTTGGACAACAATCTATAATCAACCGGCATTATTTGATTGCCGGAGTACATTGGATATATTATAAACACCTTACTCTTTTGATTTTCAGCAGACCTTAATGTAACAAACATTTCATCATGAATGGTTTGATATGTCTATATTTGCTCATCTAATATAAACGTACCCAAATGAATAAGCTGTTTGTCCCGGTGTTTTTTCTGTTTATAGAAATTTTTTCCTTGAAAGCACAGAATTACGAACCGGATTTTTTCCCTATCGGTGTATGGTCGGTCAGGGGGGATTTCAGACCGGTGGAAGAATTTCTTTTCAATGTGGAAACAGCGGCGGAATTTCATCACACTTCTTTTCAGAATCTAAAAAGCCAGGGTTTTAACTCGGTTTACCTTTCATACGATCCGATAGGCTATACCCTGGATACGATATTGGATATTGCCGGGGCGAATGATATGCGGGTGATATCGAATATGCAGCATTTGCATCAGGTTATCAGCCAGAGCAATGATACGGCAGTGACGCCGGAAGACATCATACAGGCGATAGAGAACGATTCGATAGCCCGGTTGAAACAATCTCCGGCGGTACTCGGATATTATTTGTATGATGAGCCGCTTCCCGGTTGGATAGATTTCAATGTATTGTCACAAGCCAGGGATATACTCACCCAAATGACGGAAGATGCACCGCATCCTATTCTCTCATGTTGGAATGATGAGCAATATATGACCTATATCGACAGCTATTTGAATTTGGATGTTTTGATGATGGATACCTATCCGTTCGAGGATGGCGATGCTTATGGAGATATCGGTGATTTTATGCCTTCGTATTTTTATGACGGTGATCCTCCTCCGCTATCCGGTTATTTGGAAACGGTATATTCCGGTCATTGCCGTCCGCAAAACCGTCCTATGTGGGTGGTATTGCAAGCATTTGGTGATATGGAGGTGCCTGAAAACGGCGGTTATTGGCGGCAGGTGTATCCCAAGGAAATCAGGTTACAGGTATATTTGGCATTGATGCATGGCGC